>JANMYG010000846.1:0-4293 GCA_031381865.1 Betaproteobacteria bacterium
GTTCGTTGGTCAACACTCCCTCCTGCACGATCACCTCGAGTGGCGCCGCGGTGGCCGGGTCGCGGCCGGCCGTACCCGGGCCGGGGCGCAGCAACGCATCGAGGTCCTTGGGATCGCGCACCGTCATGATGCCCAAACGCGAACTGCTGTTGTCGGCCTTGACCACCACGAACGGCTTTTCGTTGATGCCGTATTCCTTGTATTTGCGCCGGATTTTTGTCAGCAGCGCGTCCACGTTGGTGGTCAGGCATTCACGGCCCTGGTCGTGCGCCAGGTCGACTTCGCCGCATTTGCTGAACATCGGGTTGATCAACCACGGATCGACCCCGATCAGTTTGCCGAAACGCTTGGCGACCTCTTCGTAACTCTGGAAGTGGCGGCTCTTGCGGCGCGTGAACCAGCCGGCATGCAGCGGCGGCAGCAGGTACTGCTCGTGGATGTCTTCCAGGATGCCGGGTACACCGGCGCTCAGGTCGTTGTTGAGCAGGATGGTGCAGGGGTCGAAATCCTTCACCCCCAGACGGCGCTTGCTGCGGATGACGGGCTCGAGCTTCACGCTGTCGCCGTTGGGCAGGTCGATGGCGGTGATCTTCTTGATTTCCGGGTCGATCGAGCCGACCCGCACGTTGAGGCCGGCCATGTGGAAGATGCGCTTGAGCTGGGCGATGTTCGACAGGTAGAAGCTGTCGCGGGTGCGGTTCTCGGGCACGATCAGCAGGTTGCGCGCTTCGGGGCAGATCTTCTCGATGGCCGCCATCGCCGCCTGCACCGCCAGTGGCAACATGGCAGGCGTCAGGTTGTGCCAGCCGCCCGGGTACAGGTTGGTGTCCACCGGCGCGAGCTTGAAGCCGGCATTGCGGATATCGACCGAGCTGTAGAACGGCGGCGTGTGCTCCATCCACTCCAGCCGGAACCAGCGCTCGATCGCGGGCATGGAGTCGAGCACCCGTTGCTCGAGCTCGTTGATCGGGCCCGTGAGCGCCGTGACAAGATGTGGAACCATGCGGATTTCTTCTGAGGGCTGGGCAAGATGGCCACTGGCGCGCCGCCGGACGACTGTCCGGACCCGCCAGCCAGATTCTAGGATGTGGGGGCGGCCAGTTTGGTTCCAAGACCGGCACGGCGCGCCACCGCCGGACATTTCTGCAACACTAGGGCCGGTGGCAGCGCCGGTCGGAACCGGCCGGCGCGACCCACCCCGTCCCCGACCAACTCCACCGGACACCCCATGCACTACCGCAAACTCGGCAAAAGCAACCTCACCGTATCGACCCTGTGCCTGGGAGCCATGATGTTCGGCGACCAGACCGACCAGGCCGAGGCCGCCAGCATCGTGGCCCACGCACATGCCAACGGCGTGAACTTCATCGATACCGCCGACGTCTACACGCGCGGCGCGTCGGAAGAGATGGTGGGCGCGCTGATCAAGGGCCAACGCGCCGACTGGGTGCTGGCCACCAAACTCGGCAACAAGATGTCGGAGCGCCCGAACGAGGGCCACTATGCGCGCAGCTGGATGCTGCGCGAAGTCGAGGCCAGCCTGCGCCGGCTGCAGACCGACCACATCGACATTTATTACCTGCACCGCGATTACGACGGCATGAGCATGGAAGAGTGCGTGCGCGCGCTCGACGACATGTTGCGCGCGGGCAAGATACGCTACTGGGGCGTGTCGAACTTTCGCGGCTGGCGCATCGCCGAGATGGTGCGTGTGGCCGCGCAGCTGGGCGTGCCCCCGCCGGTGGTGTGCCAGCCCTACTACAACCTGCTCAACCGCATGCCGGAGGTCGAGATCCTGCCGGCCTGCCACCACTACGGCATCGGTGTGGCGTCGTACAGCCCGATCGCGCGCGGCGTGCTGACCGGCAAGTACCAGCCAGGCGCGGCGCCGGCGGCCGGCACACGGGCCGGGCGCGCCGACAAACGCATCGTCGAGACCGAGTTTCGCGAAGAGTCGCTGGTGATCGCGCAAAAGCTCGGCGCGCATGCCCGCGCCAAGGGCGTCACGCTGGCCCAGTTCGCGACCGCCTGGGTGCTGGCCAACCGCATCCTGAGCGCGGTGATCGCCGGGCCGCGCACGCTGGCGCAATGGCAGGACTATTTTCCGGCCCTCGACTATGTGGTGACGGCCGAGGACGAGGCGCTGGTGGACTCCTTCGTCGGTTCCGGCCACCCGTCCACGCCGGGCTACACCGACCCGGCCTACCCGTTGCACGGGCGCCTGGGAGCGGCGGCGCGCCCGTCCTGACTTCGGCTTGCTGGCCGTGAAGATCTTTTACGGCTGGCGCATGGCGGGCGCCGCGTGCGGCATCCAGTTCATGCTCGCCGCGCTGCTGAACCAGTCGTTCGGCGCCTATGTGGCGGTGTTGTCGGACGAACGCGGCTGGAGCAAGACCGCGCTGTCGGGCGCGGCGGCGCTGCAATCGGTCGAGTCGGCCATCGTCGGCCCGGTGCTGGGCTGGCTGATGGACCGGTTCGGCCCGCAGGCGATGGTGCGCATCGGCATCCTGGTGTTCGCCCTGGGCTTCATGGCCTTGAGCCAGATCGACACGCTCGCGGGCTTCTACGCCTGCGCCATCGTGCTGGCCATCGGCGCCAGCCTGGGGGGCTACTTTCCGCTCACGGTGGCGCTGGTGCAGTGGTTCGAGCGTTACCGCGCGCGCGCGCTGTCGGTGATGAGCCTGGGGCTGGCGCTGGGCGGCCTGATGGTGCCGGCAGTGGCCTGGTCGATGCACGAATTCGGCTGGCGCGCCACCGCCCTGGCGTCGGGCGTGATCGCGCTGGTGGTCGGGCTGCCGCTGGCCACCGTGATCCGGCGCCGGCCGCAGGACCACGGCGAAGTGGTCGACGGCGTCACCGCGCACGACCCGGCCGCAACCGGGCCGGTGACCGCACGGCGGCCCGCGCCGGTCGAGTTCAGCGCGCGCCAGGCCCTGCGCACCCGCGCGTTCTGGCTGCTGGCGCTGGGCCACGCGTTCGCGTTGCTGGTGGTGACCGCCGTCAACGTGCACGCGATCACGCACATGAAGGAGGGCCTGGGTTATACGGTGCCGCAAGCCGCGCTGGTCATCATGCTCATGACTGTGGGCCAGGTGGCGGGCGTGTTGCTGGGGGCGGCCCTGGGCGACCGGTTCGACAAGCGCCATATCGCCGCGCTGTGCATGCTCGGGCATGCGCTGGGCCTGCTGCTGCTGACCTACGCCACCAGCACGTTGCACATGGTCGCGTTCGCGCTGCTGCATGGCGCCGCCTGGGGCGTGCGCGGACCGCTGATGCAGGCCATCCGGGCCGACTACTTCGGCCGCAACGCGATCGGCACGATCCTGGGCCTGTCGGCCGCGATCATCGCGCTGGGACAGATCGCCGGCCCGCTGGTGGCCGGCATGCTGGCCGACCTGACCGGCAACTACCGGCTGGGTTTTACCGTGCTGGCGCTTGTGGCGGGTTGCGGGTCGGTGTTGTTCCTGCTGGCGAAGCCACCCAGCCACGCCCAGGCGGTGTCGCCGGCGTAGCCGGTCGCGGCGCGATGATGGCAACCGGAGTGTTCACAGCGCGCGAAGTACCATCACCGGCAGCCACCAGCATTCGCGTTGTTCCAGCCCACCACAGCCAGCCAACCACAGATTCAAGGCACCCATGTCCACCTCCGCCCACACCCCCTCTCCCACCATCGTCGGCCTTGGCCGCATGGGCGCCAACATGGCGCGCCGTCTGGCCCGCGGCGGCCTGAGCGTGCACGGGTTCGACCCGTCCGCCGCGGCCCGCGACGCGCTGGCGGGGGAACCCGGCGTGCAGTTGCACGCGACGCTGGCGCGGGCGGTGCAGGCCCAGCCGGCGCGCCGCGTCGTCTGGCTGATGCTGCCGGCCGGCGGCATCACCGACCAGACCCTGCTGGCGCTGGAAGCCGAACTGCGCGCCGGTGACGTGGTCGTGGACGGCGGCAATGCCAACTACCTCGATTCACAGGCGCGCGCAGGCCACTGGAAAGCGCGCGGCATCGACTTCGTCGACTGCGGTGTGTCGGGCGGCATCTGGGGTCTGGCCGAAGGTTATTGCCTGATGGCCGGCGGCGACACCCAAGCCGTCGCCGCGCTGGAGCCACGGTTCACGCGCCTGGCCCCGGCACCCGACCAGGGCTGGCTGCATTGCGGGCCGAGCGGCGCGGGACACTTCGCCAAGATGGTCCACAACGGCATCGAATACGGAATGATGCAGGCGTATGCCGAAGGCTTCGCACTGCTGGCCGGCAACACCGCCTTGAAGGTGGACCTGGGTGCGATGGCCGAGGTCTGG
>JANMYG010000881.1:0-4911 GCA_031381865.1 Betaproteobacteria bacterium
ACGCCGCTGGTCATCATGGCGCCGATCCCGCTGACCATCATCGGCGTGATGCCGGGGCACGCGCTGATGGGCGCGCAATACACGGCCACGTCGATGATCGGCATGATCGCGCTGGCCGGCATCATCGTGCGCAACTCGATCCTGCTGGTGGACTTCATCGAGCTCGAGGTGGCGCGTGGTGTGCCGTTCGCACAGGCGGTGGTGCAGTCGGCGGCGGTGCGCGCGCAACCGATCGCGCTGACCGGCCTGGCGGCCATGATCGGCGCCTTCTTCATCCTCGACGACCCGATCTTCAACGGGCTGGCGGTGTCGCTGATCTTCGGCATCTTCGTCTCGACGCTGCTCACGCTGGTGGTGATACCGGTGTTGTATTTCGTCGTGTTCCGGCGCCGCATGTCGGCGCTTGAGCCCGCAGCCGGCGCCGCAGCGATGGCGTCTGTGCCACCAGCACCAGCACCACCGGCGCCACCGGCTCCGTCCGCGCTGCCGGAAACACCCGCGGCGCCGCCCGAGGAACCGTCCCCACCTCGACCCCCGGCAACTTGACCCAACCCACGCAAAGGAGAAAACCATGGCCCACATCGTGATCATCGGCGCAGGTATCGGCGGCATGCCCGCCGCGTACGAGTTGCGCGAGATGCTGCCACCCGCGCACCGCATCACCGTCGTCAATCCGGTCGACTTCTTCGAGTTCACGCCCTCCAATCCCTGGGTGGCGGTGGGTTGGCGTGAACGCTCGGTCGTGACGCTGCCGATCGCGCCGGCGCTCGAGCGCAAGGGCATCGGTTTCATCGCCAAGGCGGTCAGCGCGATCGACGCCGCCGCCAGCCGCCTGACGCTCGACGGCGGCGACACGCTGGACTACGACTACCTGGTCATCACCACCGGCCCCAAGCTCAGCTTCGACGAGGTGCCGGGGGCCGGCCCGCATGGCGGACACACCCATTCGGTGTGCACCGTGGGCCATGCCGAGAAGTTCTACGCCGAGTACCAGGAGTTCCTCAAGAATCCCGGCCCGGTGGTGATCGGCGCCATGCCCGGGGCCAGCTGTTTCGGCCCGGCCTACGAGTTCGCGTTCATCCTCGACACCGACCTGCGCCGGCGCAAGCTGCGCAACAAGGTGCCGATCACCTTCGTCACCAGCGAACCCTACATCGGGCACCTGGGGCTCGGCGGCGTCGGCGACAGCAAGTCGATGCTCGAGAGCGAAATGCGCGGCCACGACATCAAGTGGATCACCAACGCGAAGACGACCCGGGTCGAAGCCGGCAAGTTGTTCGCCAGCCAGCTCGACGACCACGGCCAGGTCGACCGGGAGCACGAAGTGCCGTTCAAGCTGTCGATGATGCTGCCGGCCTTCAAGGGCGTGGACCCGGTGGCGGCGGTGCCCAACCTGTGCAATCCGCGCGGCTTTGTGCTGATCGACGAGTTCCAGCGCGCCAAAGCCTACCGGAACATCTTCTCGGCCGGCGTGTGCGTGGCGATCCCGCCGGTGGAGGTGACGCCGGTGCCGACCGGCGCGCCCAAGACCGGCTACATGATCGAGACCATGGTCTCGGCCATCGCACACAACATCGCCGACGAACTGGCCGGCAAACCGGTCACCGCCCGGGCCACCTGGAACGCGATCTGCCTGGCCGACATGGGTGACACCGGCGCCGCGTTCGTCGCATTGCCGCAGATTCCGCCACGCAACGTGAACTGGTTCAAGAAGGGCAAATGGGTCCACCTGGCCAAGATCGCGTTCGAGAAATATTTCATGCGCAAGATGCGCACCGGCAATTCCGAGCCGGTGTACGAGAAGTACGTGCTCAAGGCGCTGGGCATCGTGCGCCTGGCCGACTGACGCGCCATCCGTTTTTTGTTTTATCAACCCCAGGAGATCTCCCATGACTGTAGAACGCTATATCCGCATCCTTGCCGGCCTGTTCATCCTTGTCTCGCTCGCGCTCGGCGTCGAGGGCAGCCCCCTGTTCGTGAGCCGCTGGTGGCTCGCGTTCACGGCCTTCGTCGGCGCCAACCTGCTCCAGTTCGGCTTCAGCAACGTGTGCCCGCTGGGTTTCATCCTCAAGAAGCTCGGCGTGCCTGAAAAGGCCGCCGCCAGCACCTGAAGCGCCCGGACGCACCACGCCATGAGCAATACCTACGAAAGCGTGCAGCTGCTGCAGCGCCAGGACTACCAGTTCGAGATGCAGTTCGGCGGCGCCGCGCCGGCCTGGCTGGCCGACGAGCCGCCGCCTCTGGGGCAGGGCGCCGGCCCCTCGCCGGTGCAGCTGCTGGCGGCGTCGGTCGGCAACTGCCTGAGCGACTCGCTGCTGTTCGCCCTGCGCAAGTTCAAGCAGGCGCCCGAGCCGATCCGCTGCGAGGTCCGGGCCGAGGTCGGCCGCAACAGCGAAGGCCGTTTGCGCGTGCTGGGTATGCTGGCCGTGCTGCGGCTCGGGGTGCCGGGGGCGGGCCTGCAGCACCTGGAGCGCGTGCTGGCGCAGTTCGAATCCTTCTGCACCGTGACCCAGAGCGTGGGCGCCGGCATTCCGGTCACGGTCCAGGTGTTCGACGCCGCCGGCGTGCAACTGAAGTGACACCATAATGGCCCGTCCAAGCCCCGCCGTTGCCCCCGAGGAATCCTGCGCCATGACCGTCCTGAGCGACCAGAAGACCCGCACCGACCTGCTGCACCGGCTCAAACGGGCCGAGGGACAGCTGCGCGGCATCCAGCGCATGATCGAGCAGGGCGAGGACTGCCTGACCATCGCCGGCCAGATGTCGGCCGTGCGCAAGGCGCTCGACAGCGCCTACGTGCGCATGACGGTATGTTTCATCGAGCAGGAACTGGGCGAACGCATGGGCCAGCAGCCGCGCGCCCAGGCCGACATGGCGCACATGCTCGACAACATGCAGACGCTGCTCGGCAAGATCCGCTGAGCGCCCGATCCGGTTTCCACCGATTTACGTTTCCCGAGGAATTTCCATGTATTACACCGTCGACAGCAACAAGAGTTTCGAGCAGGCCTCGACCGACCTGGACGCCGCGGTCAAGCGCAACGGCTTCGGCGTGCTGCACGTGCACGACCTGGGCGCCACCTTGCGCAGCAAGGGCATCGCCTTCACCAACGACTGTCGCGTGTTCGAGGTCTGTAACCCGGCCCAGGCCGCCAAGGTGCTGTCGGCCGACATGCGGCTGAACATGGCGCTGCCATGCCGCATCTCGGTCTACACCGAGCAGGGCCGCACGCGCATCGGCCTGATCAAGCCGGTGCAGATGCTGGCCGCGCTGTCCGACGACCCGGCCCTGGCGCAAGTGGCCAGGGAGGTCGAGGACAAGACCATCCTGATGGTCGACGAGGCGAAGTGATGCCGCGCGCGCCGGCCGCACGCGGCGCGTGACGCAATAACGGGCCCGCTGGCGCGAACCCAAGCGACCGGAGCCGCCATGCAGCGTTTTGACGCCGACGCCACGCGTGATGCATTGCCGTTCGACGCGCTGGTCCCGGCGCTCGAGCGCATGTTCATCGCGGGCTGCGAGGTACCGCTGCGCCACACGCACACGCTGGTCGGGGCCGATGGCAGCCAGGGCACGGTGTTGCTCATGCCGGCCTGGCAGGTGGACCGTTACCTTGGCATCAAGACCGTCACGGTTTTTCCGGGCAATGCCGCGCGTGGCCTGCCCGGCCTGCACGCGACCTACATGTTGTACGACGCCCGCACTGGCGTGCCGCTGGCGCAGATCGACGGCAACCAGATCACCGCGCGGCGCACCGTGGCGGCGTCCGCGCTGGCCGCGTCCCGTCTGGCGCGCGCCGAAGCGGCACGCCTGCTGGTGCTTGGCTCCGGCCGTGTCGGAAGCTTGTTGCCGTTGGCCTACCGGCAGGTGCTGCCGATCACGCAGGTCCGGGTCTGGGACCGCACGCCGGCGCACGCGCTGGCGCTGGTGCAGGACCTGTGCGCGCAGGGCATCGCGGCGACGGTCGCGACCGACCTGCCCGACGCGGTGGCGTGGGCCGACGTCGTCAGTTGCGCCACGCTCGCCACCGAACCGCTGGTGCAGGGCCGGTGGCTGGCCCCGGGCAGCCACCTCGACCTGATTGGCGGCTTCACGGCGCAGATGCGCGAGGCCGACGACGCCTGTTTTGCCGGCGCCGCCATCTTTGTCGACACGACCGAAGCGCTGCAAAAAAGTGGTGATCTGCTCGGCCCGATGGCGCGCGGCGTATTCACCGCCGCCGACGTGCGCGGCACGCTGGCCGACCTGTGCCGCGGCGTCGCCACCGGGCGTTCCGGTGCCGCGCAGCGCACCGTGTTCAAGTCGGTCGGAACCGCCCTGGAGGACCTGGCCGCCGCCGTGCTGGTGTACGAATCGGCGGAATAGAATTGGTGCCGCATGCGTGGCCGGACCATGGGGAGGTGATCATGCCAGGACCGATCTTGAACCGTTGTGCAATGGCAGGGGCCATGGCCGCCATCCTGTTCGGCGGTGTTGCGGTGGCTGCCGGCGCCGACATGGGAACACTTGCGCTGTGCAGCAAATGTGTCAGCCCCAGCATCTTCTCCAAATCCGGTATCGGGACGGCGAACGCCGTGGCGCAGGCGCGCATCACGCGCGCCGAGATCGAAGGCTGGTGTGCCAACTGGCAGCCGAGCGACAGGAACTGCGTCAAGCAACAGCTTGCCAGCGAGGACCTGAAGAAGGTCTACCGGGCCGCGGCGAACTGCACCGCCGGGCGCATCACACCGATCGACGGCAACAGCTACACCCTGGCCGGGGTATGGGACAACAGCGACCCGATCGGCGCCGGCCGCAGCAAGTGGCGCGACGCCGCGGGCAGGATCGTGCCGCGCGACAACGCCAGCGGCGGGTTGGGCATTGCGCAGCAATGGGAGGAACTGTGCCCGGCATCGGCCAAGGGCGCCCGG
>JANMYG010000053.1:0-6961 GCA_031381865.1 Betaproteobacteria bacterium
GACCGAAGTCATTTGGCCAGCGCCGAGGTGGCGACGGCCTGGCGCGAGTCTGCCGACCTGCGTGAATTCGGCAATCGCCTGATGAGCCTGCCGTTCTACAGGGCGATGGCTTTCACGTTGACCTACACCTTTGTCGTAACACCTCTTGTTGTAGTGCTGGGCATGTTGATCGCGCTGGGCATCAACGGCTTGCCGGCAATCTTCAAGGGGCCCACGATATTCGTGTCCTTGCTCCCGATGTTAGTCACGCCGCTGATCGGCTCCATGGTCCTTTTCTGGATGATTGACGCCCGGGGCATCATTGGCTCGTCGCTGCAAACGCTCACGGGGGACCCGAACCTGTCGCTCAAGGCGTCACCGGCACTGACCTGGGTGACGCTGATCGTCTATGGCGTCTGGCATTCGGCGCCGTTTGCTTTCATCACCTTTTATGCCGGCTTGCAGAGCGTGTCCACCGACACTCTTGAAGCCGCGATGATCGATGGCGCGACCCGTTGGGAGCGCCTGCGCTATGTCGTCATCCCGCACATGGCGCCGTTGGTGGTGTTTGTCATGTTGATCCAGCTGATGGATAACTTCAGGGTGTTCGAGCCCATCGTCGGATTCTCGGCGGCCGCCAACGCGAGCTCACTGAGTTACAACATCTACAACGACCTCGCCCAAGCCAGCCCGAATTTTGGCTCGGCCGCCGCGACTTCGATGCTGACTGTGCTGGGGGTCGCCATCCTTCTCATTCCGGTTCTGGTGCGCACTTGGCGCGATTTCAACAGCAGGAGGGTCTGATGACCGCCGCCAACCGTCGTTCGCCATTCGTTTTTGCCGTTGCGGTGACCTTCGTCCTGCTGTGGCTGGTACTTGCCGCGTTCCCGTTTGTCTGGACCCTCTGGGGTTCGTTCAAGGTACAAGGCGACTTCTTTTCCAAGGCCGACTGGACCTACGCACTGAAAGGCGTACGCACGCTGGCGGAAACCGGCAGCGCGTTCACTGGCGCTGGTTACGAGGGGGCGTGGATTCAACACGAGTTCTGGCGCGCGAGCTTGAATACGGTGATCGTCGTGATCTTCACCGTGATAATTTCGCTCACCTTCGGCACCCTGGGCGGTTACGCGCTGGCGCGCTCCGGATTTCGGTACGCTTTCTGGCTGCTGATGGCGGCACTGGTGTTTCGGGCCATGCCGCACGTCACGCTGGTGTCCGGCTACCTGCTCCCGTTCTTCCAGTGGAATCTCTGGGGGCATCTGCCGACGACCATCATCGTGCTGGTCGCCATCAACCAGCCGTTTACCCTGTGGATGCTGCACTCCTTCTTCCTCAATATTCCGCGCGATCTGGACGAGAGCGCGATGGTGGACGGCTGCACCCGCTTTCAGGCGTTTCGGCGCGTGATCATCCCGGTCATGTGGCCCGGGGTCATCACGACAGGGTTGTTCTCGTTTCTCCTGGCCTACAACGACTTCGCGGTGACTGCCATGCTGCTGAGCCAGGAAAACCAGACCATGGTGCCCAAGATCGCCAGTTTCATGGGGTCGACACAAGTGGAGGGCAACGTCATGTTCGCCGTCGCGGCAGTGGTCTCGGCGACTGCCCCACTGTTCCTGCTGATCGTGTTTTTCCAGCGCCAGATCGTCGGCGGCCTGATGGCCGGGGCAGTCAAGGGTTGAAATGCGGAACGTATCGTGACGTCCATGGCGGCCACCTGTTTCGGGGGCTGCCTTGCTGTGCCGGGGTTCATTTACGGCATTGCAGCCCGGTCGCTATGTACGCTGCACCGATCCGCGAAACGCGGGCTTGTTGCCGAGGACCCATTTGGACCGGGTATGCAGAGCATGGATTTCTGTTCCCATACTTTGCCAGTTCGGTCGTGACCTGCACCAGTCACAGCAACTTCGGTCAAGCACTGGCTGTTAGACGTGACTCCATTCGAAGCTCCTGCCCGGGTTGAGTTTGTTGCCATCTGCTCCATCCTGATGGCGACGGTGGCATTGTCCATCGACATCATCTTGCCCGCTTTGGGGGACATCGCTGGCGACTTGGGCATCAAGGACAGAAACGGGCGCCAGTGGATTATCACGAGCCTTTTTGCGGGGCTGACGATAGGCCAACTGGTCTTCGGCCCCCTGTCGGACGGCATCGGCCGCAGGCCCGCGATCGCCCTGGGCATCGGCGTGTTCGTGGCGGGCAGCATTCTCTGCGCGCTGGCCACGTCAGCTCCGGCAATGGCAATAGGACGGGTGGTGCAGGGATTCGGAGCGGCCGGGCCGCGGATCGTGACTGTCGCCCTTATCCGCGACCGCGTCGCCGGCACCGAGATGGCGCTCATCATGTCGCTCATTATGGGCCTCTTCGTCATGGTGCCCGTGCTCGCGCCCGTGGTCGGCCAGGGGCTGCTGTTCCTTGTGCCATGGCGCGGACTGTTCGGGGTGCTCGCGGCCGTGTGCCTCGGTGGGGGGCTGTGGCTGCTACTGCGCCAGCCGGAGACGCTCGCGCAGCGGCGCTCTGTGCGGCCCCGGGCGCTCCTGGCAGCCCTGGTCGAGGTGCTTCGGAGCCCGCGGCCCATGGCCTACACGCTAGCGGGAGGATGTTGTTATGGGGCGCTGATGGGCTACGTCAACTCGTCCCAGCAGTTGTTCCAGGACCTCTACCGGGTGGGCGACCTCTACGCGGTGATCTTCGGGGCCTCGGCCGCCTTCATTTCTGCGGCCATGCTCACGAACTCGCGGCTCGTTCGGAACGTGGCAATGGAGAGGGTCTGCGTCGTCGCAGTGGCGGCGATGGTTGCGTGGTCACTGCTGTTTCTGGCCGCGCTGCCCTTCTTGGGCAGCCCGCCACCTCTGTGGGTGTGGATGGCCTTCAACTGCCCCGTGCTGTTTTTTCTCGGGCTGACCTTCGGCAACTTCAACGCGATTGCATTGCGCGACCTGAGCCACATCGCTGGCCTCGCCGCTGCGGTGATGGCTTCGCTCAACACCGCGCTGAGCCTCGTCATTGCGGCCTGGATCGGGTTGGGCTTCGACATGACCACGCGCCCGGTGGTCATGGGGTATGCCGTATTCGGTTCGCTGGCGCTCGGACTGATGCTCTTGCCAGAGCTGTGGGCGCCCAGGAGTCACCGGTGACGACATCGTGGCGGGTGGCATGTGCGCAGCCATGCGGCGTTCGGTCATTCCCTCCATCGGCAGCAGCGTCGGGCGTTCGCAACGGCCGAATCCATCGCGACAGACGACGTGCCGATGCATGGCAGTTTATGGCGCATTCAGACATACCCACCGGGGCTTGAGCATGATGACAGACGACATTCACTGCCGTAACCGCGCGGCACTCACGCCTTTGCGCCGGGCCTTGTACGACTACGAACCCGACTCGGTCTTGCGCGCGCTGCAGGCGGTGTTCGATCCGCTGGCAGTAGTGCACTTGGCGACACCGTTCGAAGACCTCGATGGGCCGCTCGGGCTGTTCGAGCAGGGTTACAAGCCTTTGTACCACTCCATGCCCGATCTGGAGCGGCGCGACACGATTGTGATGGCGGGTCCAGGCGGCAGCGGTGGCAACTGGGTTGGTTGCTGCGGCTATTACACCGGCACCTTCGTCCGCCCCTGGTTGGACATTCCACCGACCGGGCACCAGGCGGCCATGCGATTCCATGAGTTCTACCGCATGGAAGACGGCAAGGTGGTCGAAATGCAGGCCCTGTGGGACATCCCCGAGCTGATGCTGCAGGCACGCGCCTGGCCGATGTCGCCGGCCCTGGGGCGCGAGTGGCAGGTGCCCGGCCCCGCGACGCAAGACGGTTTGTTGATCGGTCCACGCGACCCCGCCCGGTCGACGGCCAGCCTGACGCTGGTGGGTGACATGCTGGCCGGCCTTGGCAAATTTGCCGCCGGTGGCGTGGAAGCCATGCGCCTGGGTGACTACTGGCACCCGAAGTGCAACTGGTATGGACCCGCCGGCATTGGAACCGGGCGTGGCGTCGCCGGTTTTCGCAACTGGCATCAGATCCCGTTCCTGAACGCCATGCCCGACCGGGTAGGGTCCACTGTCGCCGGCAAGGGCAACCTCTTTGCTGATGGTGACTATGTGGGGGTGACTGCCTGGCCCGGCATGCACATGAGCATCACCGGCGACGGCTGGATGGGCATCGCCCCGTCCGGCCAGAAGATCACCATGCGCAGCCTGGACTTCTGGCGCTGCGAGAACGGGCTGATCCGCGAGAACTGGGTGCTGGTCGACCTGCTGCATGTGTACCGCCAGCTTGGTGTGGATGTGCTGGCCCGCATGCGGGAGTTCAACAAGGCGCGGCAGGTCCCGCTCTGACCCGCTGCTGCCGTCGCCGGTTCGTGCGGCTGTCCAAAAGACTTTGCATTCGAAGTCAAATTGACTATCATCACGGTCTTCAGACCCTGAGGCCGCAATGGCCTGCCCCGATGAGCGAGGCGCAGACCAAAGGGCTGCGGGCGCGCGGCTGACACCGCAAGGAAAACCATCCATGTCCCTACAGGAAATCACCATCGTCACCGAACACGAAGCGCGTGCCCGGCATGTGTTGCGCAAGGACTGGGTGGCCTGCGGCGAGGCCTTTCTGGACTGCCGCATCCCGGGCTCCGACCGCAAGGTCAACTACGCGCTGGTCGGCATGGGCGTGGCACAGAACGCCGACCAGGTCATCAACATCCAGGGCCAACATGGTTTCGACCTGGGTGCGGCATCGATGCCGCATGGTGTCGTCAACAACCTGCATCTGCACTTCAGCGCCGAGGTGTTCATGTGTTTTCGTGGCGAATGGGCGGTGCGCTGGGGCAATGACGGCAAGGACGGCGAGATCACCATCCGTGAAGGCGACATCGTGTCGATCCCGACCTGGATCTTCCGCGGCTTCACCAACATCGGCCCGGACGACAGCTTCATCTTCACCGCGCTGGGCCAGGACAACTCCGGCGGCATCCTCTGGGCGCCCAGCGTGATCGATGCCGCAGCGCGCACCGGGTTGCATCTGACACGCGAGAACCTGTTGTTCGACTCCTTGCCTACCGGCGGTGTGGTGCCAGCGGACGTGCAGTTGATCGCCCCCATGCGTGCCGATGAAATGGCCGGGCTGCGCCGTTACACACCGGAGCAGATGGGCCGGCGCCTGGTGCGGCCGCAGGACCTCCAGTGGTCGGCCACGGCCCTGCTGGACTGCCGCCTGCCTGGCGGCGGCGCAGAGCTCGCACCCGTGGTGGGTTATGGCATGACGCAGGACCGCAACCACGAGCCGCCGGTCGGCAACCCGCACTCCCTGAGCATCGAGTGGCTGCGCGCAGCGCCCGGTGCCGGCGTGTCGCGGCACCGGCTGGCGTGCTCCCAGGTGCTGATCGTCAAGGAAGGGGATTGGGAACTGGTGCTCAACGAGGGCGACGCCGAAGTGTGCCTGGCGCTGGCGCCGTGGGAGGTGGTGTCGGTGCCGGTGAATGCCTGGCGCAGCCTGCGCAATACCGGCGCCACGGCGGGCCTGATCGTGGCAATGCTGGGCGGCGATGCGCGCAAGATGATCGACTGGCACCCTTCGGTGGCGCAGGCCGCCCTGGCGCAGGACCTGCGGCTCGACGCGTCCGGTTACGTGGCCCCGGCGCACCTGTTGCCGGTGACCTGAGGCGCGCCGGTTACACGTTGCCCATGCGCGCAGACTTGCGGAGCATCAGCTCACCCGGCAGCAGCAGCACGCGCGGCGCCAATTGCGGATCCTCGATGCGCTCCACCAGCAACTGCACCACGTTGCGGGCCAGTTCCTCCACCGGTTGGCGCACGGTGGTCAACTGGTAGGGCGGGCGGCGCGCACTGCTCACGTCGTCGAAGCCGACGATGGAAATGTCCTCGGGCACCCGCAACCCGCAGTCGAAGCGTGCCGCGTCCATCGCGCCCAGAGCCATGCCGTCGTTCGCACACACCACGGCGCTCAAGGCTTGCCCGCGCCGCACCAGTTCGACCAGGCATGCCTGCCCGGATTCGTAGCCGAAATCGCCGGTGGCCAGTGCGACATCGTTGATGCCCAGTTCCTGCAGGCGCCCGACGAAACCGCGCTGGCGCTGGACCGACACCGGCGCGCTCTCGCCGCCACCGATGAAGGCGAAATGCCGGTGGCCGCCGCGGTACAGGCGGTCGGCAATATCGCGGTTGGCATTGACCTGGTCGCAGCTGACGCTGCAGGCGTTCTGGGTCGGCGCGACCCGGTTGTACAGCACCACCGGGATGCCGCGGTGGTTGCAGCGCTGGATCTGCTCGTCGGGCAGGGTGGTGCAGGCGATCACGCCGTCCACCTTGTAACGCAGCACCTCGGCGATCACATCACCGGCACCCATCTCCTGGGTGATCGAAATCATCAGTAGGTGCAGGCCTCGGCGCAGCAACTCCACGTTGATCTGGAACAGGATCTCCGGCGTGTGCCGGGTCGAGGTTTCGGTGATGAGTACAGCCACGATATTGGAGCGGCGCGTGATCAGCGAGCGTGCAATCGCGTTCGGCGCGTAATGCAGTTCGGCCGCAGCGGCCAGCACCTTCTGGCGCGTCTTCGCCGAGATCGACCCCGTGGGCTTGAAGCAGCGTGACACCGCGGACTGGGAAACACCCGCCAGGCGCGCCACGTCGTAGGACGTGGCACTACCGAATTCCGTCGATGCGCCCATTGATTTCAAACCCTTTTTTGCCATTGGCCACCAGCATAAGGCAAGGCCACAGAAATAAGTGCGCCTTGCATTGCATTCGAATGCAAATTTGGTTAGTATTTGCCATCGTTTTGCTGGCACCGCGTGCTTTCCGGTGCGTTGATCTCCCGCAACCACCTGCACGGGCCCCGCGCAGTTCCAGACTGATCCATGAAACCTGACCTCGGCACCTATTTGTCCGTTCCCGACTTCATTTACGGCATCACACGTGAAATCTGGGAGGACCGCGGCATCGGTGGCAAGCTTGACAAGTACTATGCGCCCGA
>JANMYG010000101.1:0-9903 GCA_031381865.1 Betaproteobacteria bacterium
CTGGTCGACAGCCCGGCCTGCCTGGTGGTGCAGGACCACGGCATGAGCACCCAGCTCGCGCGCATGCTCAAGCAGGCCGGCCAGAGCGCACCCGAGGTCAAGCCGGTGCTCGAGGTCAACGCCGAGCACCCGCTGGTGAAGAAGCTCGACGGCTCGGTGCATTTCAACGAACTGGCCCACATCCTGTTCGACCAGGCCCTGCTGGCCGAGGGCGGCATGCCCGATGACCCAGCGGCGTATGTGAAGCGGGTCAACGCGCTGCTGGTGTGAGTGCGCGCCGAACGCCGGCCCACTTCCAGATGCCGGGCCCGCGGTCCTGAGCGCGGGGCACCGGTCTGGCTGCACTGGCAACATTGCTGACCGAAGTGCGCGCCTGCACGCGCTGCTCGGCGCACCTGCCGCTGGGCCCGCGCCCGGTGCTGCAACTGCACGCAGCGGCCCGATTACTGGTGGCCGGCCAGGCGCCCGGACGCAAGGTGCACGAAACCGGACTGCCGTTCAACGACGCCAGCGGCGACCGCCTGCGCGACTGGCTCGGCATCTCGCGCGAGACCTTCTATGACGCGCGCCAGATCGCGATCGTGCCGATGGGATTCTGTTTCCCCGGAACCGGCAAGTCCGGCGACCTGCCGCCGCGTCCGGAGTGCGCGCCGGCCTGGCGCGCGCCCCTGCTCTCGCACCTCAAGCATCTGCGCCTCACGCTGGTGATCGGGCGCTACGCGCTGGCCTACCACCTTCCGGACGCCGGCGCGTCGCTGACCGAAGGGGTGCAGGGCTGGCGCCGCCACTGGCCGCAGGTGGTGCCGCTGCCGCACCCCAGTGGGCGCAACAACCTGTGGCTCAAGCGCAATCCGTGGTTCGAGCAGGAGTTGCTGCCGCCGCTGCGAATCCGCGTCGCGCAGGTGCTGGCCGGCGGCGCCTGAAGCGCGATGAAGGCCGGGACCCGATGCGGCGGGTCCTGACGCTTGCGGCGGGCGGATTGGCGCATTGAAACCGGCGCCGGACCCGGTCGCGCCGCGGGGTGGCTGGTATAGTGAATCGATGAACTGGCTTGTGCTCGCGGCCATCGCCGTCGTGCGCATTTGCCCGCGGCGGCATGCCTTGGCGCCAGCCGCCCGGAGGAACCCATGAAGCTACCTGCCGAACGCGTCGTCAAGGTCGATGGATTGACCTGGAGGCTGATCGATACCCGCGGCACCAAGGGCCACCCGGCGCTGCTGATGTTGCCGGGCACGCTGGGCACCGCCGCCATCTTCAAGGACCCGATCGAACAGCTGCGCGGCAAGCTGCGCATGGTGTCGGTGACCTACCCGCTGATCGACGACATCCATCGCCTGGCCGACTCGCTGGCGGCACTGATGGACCGGCTCGCGCTTCCACGCGCCAGCGTCGTCGGTTCCTCGCTGGGCGGCTTTCTGGCACAGCATTTCGCGGCCCGGCATCCGCAGCGCGTCGAGCAACTGATCCTGGGCAACACCTTGTGTGACCCGGGCCTGACCCGCACCATCGTCGGCCGCCAGCCGGTCGAGCAACTGCGCGCGGCGCCTGCCAGCGTGCACCGGACGATGGTGCTGGACTCGGTCCGGTCGTGGCCAGACACCGACCCCGCGGCGGCGAAGCTCAAGGCGCTGCTGATCGACAGCGGCACCCGGCTGCTGAGTGCGCGTGCGGTGAAGGCCCGCGTGCTGGCGGTGCAGGCCGCGCCGGCGGTGCCCACACTGGCGATCCCGGGCCAGCGCATCACCGTTATCGACTGCGAGGACGACCCGCTGCTGCCACGCGAGGTACAGGACGACGTGGTGCGCCGCTACCCCGGCGCGCGCCACGAGCGCCTCAAGACCGGCGGGCACTACCCCTACATCGTTCGGCCCGACGCTTATTGCGCGGTGCTGGCGCGTGTCATGGGTGTCGACTGAGCGCTCGGCCGCAGCGCGGCGTTGTAATCGGCGACGTATTTGCGGGCAGTCCTGCGATCGAGCCCGGTGCGCGCCGCAACTTCAGCGTAGGTTCCGCAGCGGCGATAGACCATGGCGCAATACCAGCCCAGCAACTCCTGCGCGCTCAGCCTTCCCGAACGCATCGACTCGAGTAATTGCTCTTCTTCCCCGGCCGAACCGCTGGCGGCGTCACCGGTATATCTGCCGGTCAGCAGGACCCGGCGCACCGCCTGCTCGAGTTCGCGCACGTTGCCCGGCCATCGGTAGTCAGGCGGCAGGTCGCGCGCGATCGACTCCATGACGAGCGCAGCCCGGCCGGCGTTCTCGGGCCCGGCGATGCGCGTGACGAGCAGACCGACCAGGTCCTCGAGTTCCTGCGGCGACTCGTCGATGCGCTGTCGCAGGGTCGGCACCAGAATCACGTCCGAGCACAGGCGATAGTAGAAGTCGTCGCGGAACTGCCCCGCGCTGCGCAGCTGGTCGAGCGGGCGGTTGGTCGCCGCGATGACCCGGCCCGCGAAGCGCTGCTTCTCGTGGCTGCCCAGCGGCGTGAAGGTGCGGTCCTGCAGCACCTGCAGCAGCTTGATCTGGACCGGTATCGGAACCTCGCCGATCTCGTCCAGGAACAACGCGCCATGCGCGTTGCAACGCTCGAATACGCCCTCGTGTTGTTCGATCGCGCCGGTGAAGGCCCCTTTCTTGTGCCCGAACAACTCCGACTCGATCAGCGTTTCAGGGAATTGGGACAGGTTGATCGCTATGAAACTGTCGGCGAAGTTGGCCGCGAAGCGGCGCTTGTGTGGCAGGTAGGGGATGAATTCGGAACGACCGATCGCCGCCGCAGCGGCGCCCTTGCCGGTCCCGGTCTCGCCCAGCAACAGGGTCGAAAAGTCCTCCATGCGTCCCCACAGACCGGCCTCGAAGGTGCGCATGTCGTGCGTGAATACGTTGTCCCACAACGCGCGGCGCAACCTGCGCATCGACTCGCAATCGCCCGACAACGAGCGCACGATGAAATGGAATGCACGGCGCAACTGGAAGAACAGCGCAAAGTAACGCGCCGCCATTTCCGGGCCGATGGCGCATTGCGCCAATTCGCTGACCACCGATTGCGCCACCCGATCCACCGCCAATGAATCTACCGGCCCGGTCGCGCGCGCGATCCACTCGTCGATCGGCGGTACATGGTGGTGGTAACACACGTACAGGAATCCGCTGTGCACCAGGCGGCGGTCCTCGGTGCCGAGCTGCGCCAACACCGTGGCATCCGAAAACCGCTGCAGCCACGGCTGCACGAGTCGGGCCAGCGCTTCGCGGTCGGCGACCAGGGTCGCGTTGGTCGCGCCGGGAACGAGCCGGCGTACCAGTTCGGTGCGCTCGTCGCTGAACGGGTTGCCGTATACGACGCGGTCGAGTGCGCTGAAGAACTCGCGTTCCCCCGCCTTCAGTCCTGCCTCAGCCATAGGGACTCCTTGTCGGTCGGAGATGTTCATTGTATGTACTTCATTTGTTCAACAGCTGTCTTTCGTCTTGCGTGCGCCGGTCGGGCAGGTTGACCAATTCATAAGCAAATCAACGGGTTGGCGGCATGTTGCAGCCTGGCACGGAAGCTGCTTTGAGACCGACGGCTACCCACCAATCGATTGCACGAACGTGGCCGAGGAACCCAAACGCAGGGCAGGCGACAGGCGACCGAAACAACCCGGAGGCCACCATGAAAAGAGACCTGACACTCGACTCTTCGTTGCTGCACCTGCAACCGCGCCCGCCAGCGGTGCAACCCGCACTGGCCGACCGGTGGTCCGACGCGCTGCTGGTTCCGCGCGATTGGTCGCTGCGGCTGATGGCGCGCAGCTACCGCAGCTTCATCTGGGGCCTGGCCAGTCTCTCGCCGGCTTTCATGGCCTGGGACAGCCGCGTGCGTGCGCGGCGCGCCTTTCTGCGCGCCGCACGCGCCGTACCTGCCTACGCCCGGTTTCTGGCGCGCAACAGCAGCGCCCAGGACCCGATCCCGGAAACCGACAAGGAGAACTACGTCAAGGCGTTCCCAATCGCGGCGCGCTGCGTTGGCGGCCATATTCCGTCCTGCCGCGTGACCATCGACGAGTCCTCGGGAAGCACCGGCACGCCTTTCGACTGGGTGCGCGGCGAGGAGGAGCGCCAGCACGGCCACCTGCTGATCAGTTATTTCTCCAGTTACTGTTTCGGCGCCGGGCCAAGGATCACGATCAACGCGTTTTCCATGGGCGCATGGGCCACCGGGATCACGATGGGCCAGGCGATGGAGCGCAACAGCATCGTCAAGAACACCGGCCCCGACATCGCCAAGATACTGCATACGCTGCAGGTCTTCGGCTCGCTGCACAACTACCTGATCATCGGGTACCCGCCGTTCCTCAAGCACCTGATCGACGTCGCCGACGCGCAAGGCTTCGCGCTGCAGGGCTACCGCCTGGACGCTCTGGTCGGCGGCGAAGGCATGTCCGAAGGCCTGCGCGATTACCTGCTGAGGCGGTTCGGCCGGGTCTTCAGTGGTTACGGTGCCACCGACCTCGAGATCGCGATCGCGGGCGAGACACCGGTCGCCGTCGCGATCCGCCGGCTGGCGCGGGACGACGCGCGTGTTCGCGCGGCGCTGTTCGGCGACGACTCGAGATTGCCGATGCTGTTCCAGTACAACGCACTGAGCCACCACATCGAGGTCAACGCCGCGGGTGAACTGCTGGTGACGATCACGCGCGGCGACATGTTGTCTCCACGCATCCGCTACAACGTGCACGACCAGGGCGCGGTGGCCCGCTACGACCACATGGCGACAAAGCTCGCCATGTTCGGCATCGACATCGACACGCTGGGCACACCGGTGGCCGGACCCCGCCTGCGGCTGCCGTTCGTCTGGGTGTTCGGCCGGCGCGACTACACCATCAGTGTGATGGGGGCCAACATCTATCCGGAAGACCTGGAGCAGTGTCTGTACGCCGAACCGGCGCTCGCGGCGCTCACGCGTTCCTTCTGTCTCGCGCAGAGCGAGTCGGCCGACGGGCAGGTGCGGCCGTGTTTCCTGTTCGAGGTCGAGGTACCACCGACCGACTTACTGCGCGAGCGCTTCGCGACCTCGATCACGCAGCGGCTGCGCGCGCTCAACGCCGACTACCGCTGCGCGTCGAGCGAGTACCCCGAAGCCATGGCGCCGGAAGTGCAGCTGCACGGTGTCGGCGAAGGTCCGTTCGCGGCCAATCAGACGCGCATCAAGCAGGCGCGGGTGCTCCAGCGCGCCAGCATGTCGTCGTGCCCAGCACCAACCATCCATGAAAGCGAGGCCAAACCATGAAAACCTTCCCGACAATCTTGTTGTCCACGCTGCTTTGCGCGTGCGCTGGCGACATGGCGGTGCGGATACAGGTGCCGCAAGCACAAAGCGGGCAGCCGCTGGCCCAGGTCAAGGTCACCGACCTCAGGGTGCCAGGAGTTGCCGCGAGCAAGCGTGAAGCGGCGTTCGGCGTGCCGATGGGAAACATCACATTCCATCCACCTGAAGCGCAGCTGGTCAAACAACTGCTTGAAGTCGAGTTGACCCGGCGCTTGCGGGACCAGGGGGTTCAGACGCCGCGCGACTATGTCTGCGAGATCGTCGAGTTCGGCGCCAACACCGTCACCACGCCGCTGTACTGGGACATGGTGGGACGGGTGCAGCTGGTTCTCAAGGACGGCGCAAGAACTTACCAGCTCAACGGAACCCACACCGAGAGGACCTTCGTCTGGCCGGGTGAGGAACTGGTCATGAAGGTGGTGGGCGAGTCGCTCAAGCAGATCGCCGCCGACCTGGGCCCGGCCGCCCAGGGTAATTGACGGCCCGGCACGCCTGGCTGAGGAACCGACGCCATGGAATCGCTGATCCGGCTTGTTCTCGCGCGCCCCAGGTCGGTCGTCGCGATCTGGGTGTTGATGCTCGCGCTGGCCGCGGGCTTCGCGTTGCGCCTGCCGGATGTCGTGCGGGGGAGCACCGGAAACATAGAGCACAGCGAATCCGGTCGCGTCGCCGAGCGCCTGCAGCAGCGATTCGGACCGGGCTCCGCGTACCTTTTTCCGGTGGTGGTGCAAAGCCGGCAGCTGCCGACCGGGGATCCGCGTTTTGCCGCGCAGGTTGAGGCCATCGCGCGCGCGCTGCGGTCGGTGCCGGGGTCGGTTGCCACCGACCACTACTGGAACACCGGCGCCGCCGAACTGCTGGGGCGCGATGGCCGCTCGGCGCTGATCCTGGTGCGACCCGGCACCACATCCTTCTTCGAGGTCGAGAACCTGACCGCAGCGTTGCGCCAGGCGGTGGCGCGTGTACCGACAGCGCCCGGGATCACCGTGATGGTCACGGGTGTGCCGGCACTGTTCCATGACCTGAACCGGAATTCCTCCGCTGATCTGTCGCGCGCCGAGCGCATCGGCGTTCCGCTCACGCTGCTGATTCTGCTGTTCGTGTTCGGCGCGCCGCTGGCGGCCGTGCTGCCGCTGCTGGTGGCCGCCATCGCCGTGACGCTGGCATCGGCCGGCCTGTACCTGCTCAGCGACACCATCGTGGTGAGTGTGCTCGCCCAGAACGTCGTCGGCATGGTCGGCCTGGGCGTGGGGGTCGACTATGCGCTATTCCTGCTTTGCCGGTTCCGCCGCGAGCTTGGCCGAGGCGACGCGGTACGCGAGGCCGTGCTGCGCGCCTCGGTCGCCGCAGGCCATGCCGTACTGGTGTCGGGTATCGCCGTGGCGATCGGCTTCATCGGGCTGCTGCTCGTGAATGCCAGCTTCATCCATAACATCGCGCTGGGTGGCCTGCTGGTGGTGACGGTTGCGGTGTTGGCTGCGATCAGCCTGCTTCCGGTTCTGTTGTTGTGGTTCGGGCATCGGGTGAACTGGCCGCGCGCCAACACCGCGTTTCACCCGGGCGATGACGCGGACAGCGGGCCGTGGGCGCGCTGGGTCGCTGCGATCATGCGCCGGCCGTGGCACTTTCTGGTGCCGGCGCTGGTGATGACGGGCGCTCTGGCCGCCCCCGCCCTGCACATGAGGGCCTCCAACGCCAGCGTGAACGACCTGGCGCCGCAGGTCGAAGCCCGCCGGGGTTTCGAGGCGCTGCAGCGCAACTTCGAGCCCGGCTGGATGGGCCCGGTCGCGCTGCTGATCGAATCGGCGCCGGGGCGCAGCCTCGGGAGCGCGGACGCGCAGCAGGCGCTGCGCGCACTTGCGGCGGGCCTGAAAAGCGATCCACGGGTGGCGCTGGTGCAGGTCGATCCGCGCCGGGGCGTATCGGCCGACGGTACGGCCGCGTTGCTGGTGGTTGTGACGCGGCATGCGCCCGATTCGGCCGAGGCGCTCCGATTCGTCGACGGATTGCGGGCCAGTCGCTGGCCCGAGGCGGCGCAGGCGGGGCTCAGCGTACGGATTGGCGGCCCGACGGCGATGATCGCGGACTTCGATGCCGAACTGTTCGGCAGCCTGTGGCACGTGATCCCGGCCGTGCTTGCGGGCACTTTCGTGGTGCTGATGCTCGCCTTGCGCTCCCTCGTGCTGCCGCTCAAGGCGATGGCATTGAACCTGTTGTCGGTGACCGCGGCCTACGGCTTCCTGGTGCTGGTGTTCCAGCACGGCATCGGCGCGTCCGTGCTTGGAATCGATGCGCCGGGTGGGCTGACCTCGCTCGTGGTGCTGATGCTGTTCACGATCCTGTTCGGCATCTCGATGGATTACGAGGTATTCCTGCTGCACCAGATCCGGGAGGAATACCTGCGCACCGGTGACAACCGGCGTGCCGTGGCGTGCGGAGTCGCACGCTCGGCGTCACCCATCACCAGCGCCGCTGCGATCATGTTCGTGCTGTTCGGCTCGTTCGGATTCACCCAGTTCACCGCAACCCGCGAGTTCGGGCTGGGCCTGGCATTCGCGGTCGCGCTCGATGCCACGCTGATCCGACTGCTGATCGCCCCCGCGCTGATGGAACTGCTGGGCGCCGCCAACTGGTGGTGGCCCGCGTCGCGGCAGGACGGATTCCAACCCGCGGCGGCCGCGCGCCGAGCTGGCCGGCCTTGTCCGGCGTTGCCGGAGGCGCTCCCGTGATGTAAGTTATTTGCCCACCGGCCGACAGACGAGGGTCCGCAACCACCAAAGCGCAGCCTGCCGCCCTACGCCCATGGACCAGCACACTTCCACCAGCTTGCGGCCGGTACCCGCCGGGCTTGGCACCGGCGCCTACCGGTTGCGCCAGGCCGAGACGCCTTCGGACCTGCGCGCCGTGCAGCGGCTGCGTTTTCTGGTGTTCAACCTGGAGCTGCAGGAGGGCCTGCAACAGTCCTTCGCATCCGGACTCGACGTGGACGAATTCGACGCCATGTGTGACCACCTGCTGGTGGAGGACGTCCGCAGCGGCGAGGTGGTCGGCACCTACCGCATGCAGACCGGCCGCCAGGCGGCGCGCCACCGCGGCTACTACTGCGCGCGCGAATTCGACTTCGCGCCCTTCGAGCCCCTGCGCGACGGCGTGCTCGAACTCGGGCGCGCATGTATCCATGCCGAGCACCGCAGCTTCGCCGTGCTCAGCCTGTTGTGGCGCGGCATCGCCGGCTACGCACAGGAGCGCGGCGCGCGTTACCTGCTCGGCTGCAGCTCGCTGACGTCCCAGAGTGCGGCGGTGGGCGCCGCCGCTTATGCGCAGTTGCAGGCGCAACTCGCGCCGCCGGTCTACCAGACACTGCCGAACCCGGGATTCGGCTGTGCGCTGGGGCAAGGCACGCCGTGCCCGCCGGTGCACCTGCCCAAGCTGCTGTCGGCCTACCTCGCGCTCGGCGCATGGATCTGCGGCCCGCCCGCGATCGACCGTGAATTCGGGACCATCGATTTCCTGACACTGCTGGACCTGCTGTCGCCCGAGATGGTCCAGCGCCGGCGCCGTTTCGGCATCCATTGCTGACAGCGCCCGGATCCGACCCCGGAGCCGGATGCCGGCGCGGCGTCAGTGCGTAGGCGGATACAGCGGCGTCAGCTCTTTCTCCCGCTTGTGCCAGCGGCGAAACTCGGCCAGGCCGAGCGGCTTGAAGCCGCGGTCGCGGTTCGCGCGGCCGATCTGGAACAGCAGCCGGTACTGCAGCATCAGGTCGCGCCAGGCCTTGAGCAGGCCGGTGCGTCGGTCCCAGATATGGGTGCTTTCGGCGCCGGCGCCATTGGCCTCGACGATGGTGAAGGCTTGGCCCGCCTGCACCTGCGCAAAGTCCTCGAAGCGGATGTCGAAACGACCGAAGTAGAACTCGGGCAGGCTCTTGGCGATGGCATCGAAACGTGTTTCCATGGCCGGCGTCACCAGGTGCGTGCCGTTGCGGAAGATCGCGCCACGGCTGTGGCTGCCGGCGAACGCGAGCCGGACTGCTTCGCCGGCCGCGGGCACGTCGTCCAGGCGTGCGGCATGGCGCTTCAAGTACAGGTGCGGCAGTTTGCCGGCACGCGGGTCGTCCAGTATCAGCTGGCGCAGGGTGCGGCTGGCGTCGCCGTACACGTACGGAAAATACTTGAGCGTGATCGAGATGATGTGCCCGCGCGGCTCGCCCGGATGGCGGCAATAAAACACGCCGGCCTCGCCTTCGAACGGCACGTAACGCTGCAGCAACAAGCGTGCACCGGCCGGGAAACCGGCCAGGTAGGAGCGCAGCTGGTCGACCGTACGCACCAGTTGCACACCCGCGCCACGGCAGCCCAGATCGGGTTTCGCCACCACCGGCAGCACCAGCCCGGCGCGCGCGAGCCGGACCAGCGCGGTCTGCAGGTCGGCCTCCAGCCGCGCAGGCGCACCGGGCGGGCCGGCGCTGTCGACGGCCCGGTCGAGACGCACGAATGCGGCCACCCATTCGGGCGCATGGCGCACCGCCAGATCCAGGATTTCGGCCTTGGACTCGCCGAAGAAGCCGCCGCCCGGAAACGACGGGTTGGCCACCGT
>JANMYG010000105.1:0-7226 GCA_031381865.1 Betaproteobacteria bacterium
TATTGGCATGCGGGTATTCGGGGCCCGGAAGCCCGAACACCACAAGCGCAGCGCCGCGCCAGTCGCTGCCCGGCGGGGGCGAACTCTGGGGCGCCGAGGAGCGCAGCCCAGGGGTCGGCGCGCGCAGCGCGCTGCGTCATCATTCTCATCGCGGTTGTTTGAGCGCAGAGAGCGCAGCGAACGCAGCGAGTTCCGCGATGCGACCGCTGGGCGAGCACCGCAGGGCAGTCGGGCGCAGCACCGACCGCCCCAGTGTGAGCTCCCGCCGGGTGCCGCCTGGCGCGACGCGGTGAGGCAGCACACGTGGCATGACTTGCGACAACCTGGGCGAACCTGGATCCCGGCCTGCGCCGGGATGACAGCCTTGGCCGCTATGGCAACTTCTGCCGGGCTGGCCGACGACCACAATGGGCCGCAAGCGGCCAGCGACACCGGTGTGGTGCATCTGCAGGCGCGTGACACGGGTTTCATGGCTGGGGCGACAGGCTGTCGACCTCGATGTCCGGCTGCTCCACCGGCAGGGTCACACGGAAGGTGGTCCCGGCGCCGACCTCGGTCGACACGTCGATGCGGCCGTGGTGCTTTTGCACGATGCCGTAGGACAGCGAGAGGCCCAGGCCGGTGCCCTCGCCCACTGGCTTGGTGGTGTAGAAGGGATCGAAGATGCGCGCCAGGTTTTCGCTGGTGATGCCCGAGCCGGTGTCGGTCACCTCGAACCATACGTCGCTGCCCTCGGCGCCAGTGCGGATGGTGATCGTCCCGCGCTGGGGGCCGATCGCGTGCGCGGCGTTCACCACCAGGTTCATGACCACCTGGTTGAGTTCCGGCGCCAGGCACCAGACATCCGGCAGCACCCCGTACTGCTTGACCACGTCGGCCTTGTACTTGATCTCGTTGCTGACCACGTTCAGCGTGGTGTCGATGCCCTGCGCCAGGTCGGCCAGCTGCCACTTGGGATTTGCATCGACGTGCGAGAAGTCCTTCAGGTCCTGCACGATCTTGCGCACCCGGACAATGCCCTCTTTGGACTCGCGCATCAGGGCCGGGATGTCTTCCTTCAGGAACTCCAGTTCGATCTGCTCGCGCAGGTGTTTGAGCCCGGCCACGGTCTGCGGCACGGCGTGTGAAACCTCGGACGCTTCGTAGGCCGCCAGCATCTTGAACAGGCTGGCCAGGTACTTTTCCAGCGTCCCGAAGTTGGAGAAGATATAACCGATCGGGTTGTTTATTTCATGTGCCACACCGGCGGCAAGCTGGCCGATCGAGGACAGTTTTTCGGATTGCACCAGCCGGTCCTGCGCCTTGGCCAGCTTTTCGTGCAGCGTCGCCTGCGCCGCGAGCAATTTTTCCTCGGCGCGCTTGCGCTCGGTGACGTCCTGCAGCGTTTCGATCGCCCCCACCACGCGCCCGCCCGCGTCGCGCAGCGGCGCGGCCGTGAACAACAACCACAGGCCGTGCGCACCCAGCGCGGGGAAGTAGGCTTCGGCTTCGTAGGCGCCGGGGATGGTGGCCGACGCGCGGCAGCTGTCCTGGTAATGCTGCGCCAGCTTTGCACCCAGACTTCCGTCCACGATCAGGTCCGCCAGCACCGGTCTTTCGTGGCCGTAGATGATCTGCCCCAGCCGTCGGGTGCCGATCACGTCTTCGGGCCGCACGCCGAGGATGCGCGCGCAGGCCAGGTTGAAATGCGTCACGGTGTGCTCGGCGTCGATGACAAAGGTCGGCACCGGGCTGCCGTCGAAGAATCCCTGGGCCGACAGCCCCGCGATCGCGCCACCCGCGGCGTCTGGAAACTCGCCGTCGGTGTTGCGGTTGCGCGTGCTCTTGGCCATGTCGCCACGCTCCATCAGGCCGCCAGCACGCCGCAGGCGGCGTCGAACTGCCGCTCGGCATCCCGGAAGGTCTGGCGCAGTTTCTGCTCGTCCAGCCCCAGGCGCAGCCAGGTCGCGTCCGCCACCAGCGGCACCAGGTCGTCGTCGGCCATCGAAAAATCCAGTGCGTGCGCCATCGCGTCTGCCAGGTGCACCACCAACGCCAGCTCCGGCACCCCCGGCAACCCGATGTCGTGGTGTTGCGCCACCACCTGTTGCATCAACTCGGGAAACCTCCAGTGCTGCGCCAGCGCCGCGCCAACCACCGCATGGTCCAGCGCCAGCACCGCGCGTTCCGCGTCGAGCAGGTAGCTGTCGCTGGCCGCACGCAGCGCCGTCACGGCGGCGTACTGCGTGCTGAACTGGGTTGCCAGTACCAGCCGGCCGATGTCATGCAGCAGGCCGGCGACATAAGCCTGTTCCGGGTTCAATCCGGTCTGCGCGGCGAGCGAGCGCGCGCACAACGCGGTGCCTATGGCGTGGCGCCAGAACGCCATGAAGTCGAAGCCGCCCGGACCGGGGCTGGACAAGGCGCCCACCAGTGCGGCGGTGGTCGCCAGGTTGCGCACGCTGCTCAACCCGAGCACCGCTATCGCCTCGGAGACCGTGGTCACCTGGCGCTGCATGCCGTAGAACGACGAATTGGCCAGGCGCAGCGTCTTGGCCGTCAGCGCCTGGTCGAGCGCGATCTTGCGCGCCAGCGTGTCGATGTCGACTTCCGGTTGCTCCATGCTCGCCAGCAGGTCGAGCACCACCGCCGGCAGCGACGGCAGCGCCTGGATCTTCTTCAGCACGTCGGTGACAACCAGCGTGTTCATGGCGACGGGCCGCTGCGGTAGGTGGTCACGGCCACGCGCAACAGCTGCGCGCCCGGCGGGGCCGGCCACTTCCTGAACAGCCGCTGCAGCCGCGCGAGCTGTTGCCCGGCGGTCGCGGCCGGCTGCGGCACCTGCGCCACGGCCACCCCGACCACCAGGTGGTCGACGCCGCGCCGACGCAAGGACGCCAGCACCGGCTCGGTCAGCGCAGCGCCCTGCGGCAGCAGCACCTGGCCGTGCGCGTCGAGCAGGCGCTCGGCGAGCAGCATGCCGCCAGTCGCATCACCGATGGCCATGCGCGTGCCGCTCATGGCCAGGCGCCCTCGAAGTCACGGCTCAGCGTCAGCAGTTTGCCGCGCGAGGTGGAGTGCTCTCCCATGTGGTGCCATTCCAGCCGGTAGCGCCGGCCATCGAGTTGCGCCAGCCCGGGCTCGCCCTCGGCCGTGGCGGCCAGCAACGTGTCGAGCCACGGCAACACCTCGGCCAGCTCGTTGCCCAGCAGGTCACGCGTTCCGGCCAACAGGCTCTGGGCCCGCGCGTTGATGAACGCCACCATTCCCGCGTCGTCCAGCCCGATCACCGGCAGCGGGATCGATTGCAGCGCGTCGCGCGCCACGTTGAGGCTCAGTTCGCCGCGCGCGATCTCGCGCTGCTTGCGGTCCAGCACGTCCTGCAGCTGACGGTTGCTGGTGGCCAGTTCCTGGTTGGCGGTCCGGATCTTGAGGTTGAGCTGCGCGTTTTCGTCCGCCAGTTCCTTGTGTTCGAACGCCTCCCGGATGAAGTTGCGCAGCTGGTTGTCGTCCCACGGTTTGGTCAGGAAGCGGTAGACCGCGCCTTCGTTGATGGCGTCGGTGACCGACTGCAGCTCGGTATAACCCGACAACACGATGCGTATGGTGTCCGGGTACAAGGTCTTGGCCTGGCGCAGGAATTCCACGCCGCTCATGCCCGGCATGCGCTGGTCCGACACGATGATGTCCACCGGATGGTCGCGCAACACGGCCAGACCCTGCGCGCCGTGACCGGCAACCAGTATCTGGTAACCGTCGCGGCGCAACAAGCGCTTGAGCGCGGACAACACGTTGGCCTCGTCGTCCACCAGCAGCAGCGTACGCAGCTTGGTCTTGACCCGCATCAGGTGCGCCGCCAGCCGGCGGTCTTCGACCAGCAGCGCCTCGATGTCCGCCTTGCCCACCGGCCGCGAAAAGAAATAACCCTGGATCTCGTCGCACATGTTGGCGCGCATGAACTCGCATTGCGCCTCGGTCTCGACCCCTTCGGCGATCACGCGCAGGCCCAGCCCGTGCGCCATCGAGATCACCACCTTGGCAATCACCGCGTCCTGCGAACTGGTGCTGATGTCGCGCACGAACGACTGGTCGATCTTGACCCGGTCGAACGGAAAACGCTTGAGGTAGCTGAGCGACGAATAACCGGTGCCGAAGTCGTCCAGCGACAGTTTCACGCCCAGCGCCTTGAGCGCGCGCAGCACGTGCTCGCTGCGCGGCACATCCTCGATCACGGCGCCTTCGGTGACTTCGAGGCTGATCATGCCCGGATCGATCGCGAACTCGCGCAGCGTCCCCTCGATGTGCTGCACCAGTACGTGGTTGCGGAACTGCGCCGGCGACAGGTTGACCGACACCGGTGGCGCCTGGATGCCGCGTTCGCGCCAGTCCCGCAGGTCGCAACACACCTGGCGCAACACCCAGGCGCCGATCTCCAGGATCAATCCGCTTTTCTCGGCCACCGGTATGAAGCGCGCCGGCGACACTTCACCCAGTTCGGGATGGCTCCAGCGCAGCAGCGCCTCCATTCCGCCAATGCGCCCGGTCTGCATGTCCACGAAGGGCTGGTAGTTCAGCCGCAGCTGCTGCTGGGCGATGGCGCCGCGCAAGGCGCTGGCCAGCGCCGCCTGCTCCACCGTGCTTTGGAACATCCCGGCGTCGTAGAACTGGTGTTTGGCGCGCCCGAGCTCCTTCGCCTGGTGCAGCGCGACCCCGGCCGACTTGAACAAGGCATCGAAGTCCAGCCCGTCGTTGGGGTAGACCGCGATGCCGATCGATGCCGTGATGTCGACCGCGACGCCATCCACGCTGTAGGGTTGCTGCAGCACATGCACCAGCCGCAAGGCCAGCAGCCCGGCGCCTTGCGCCGTGTCACCGGGCAGGATCAGCACGAATTCGTCGCCGCCGACGCGCGCGACCGTGTCGGGCGCGCGCAGGTTGTCGGTGACGCGTTGCGCGAACTGGATCAGCAACTGGTCGCCGACCGCATGCCCGCACGCATCGTTGACCAGCCGGAACTGGTCGATGCCCAGCACCATCATCGCCATGGGTTTGCCGTCGCGGTGGGCGGCGCTGATGTTCCGGGCGCAGCGGTCGGCCAGAAGGGCCTGGTTCGGCAGCCCGGTCAACACATCGAAATGCGACAACCAGTCGATGCGCGCGCGGGCGGCGGCCTGTTCGCTGATGTCACTGAAGGTGCCGATGTAGTTGCACACCGTGCCACGTGTATCGCGCACCACGCTGATGGTCAGCCACCCGGGGTACTCGGTGCCGTCCTTGCGCCGGTTCCATATCTCGCCCTGCCACATGCCCTGGGTGTTGATCGCCGTCCACATGCGGTCGTAGAAGGCCTGGTCCTGGCGGCCCGAAGACAGCAGACTGGGATTCCTGCCCAGAACTTCGGCCTGGCGGTAACCCGTGATGTCCGTGAATGCCTGGTTGACCATCTCGATGCGGCCCTGCGCGTCGGTCACCGTGACGCCTTCGCGGCCCTGCGCGAACACCTGTGCCGCGAGCCGGAGTTGGGTTTGTTGCGCCTGGCGCTCGGTGTCGTCGAGCCAGGTGCTGACGCCACCGGTGATCCGTCCCGATTGATCGCGTATCGGCCCGGCGTGGCAGACGATCGGGATTTTCCGCCCCGACGGGGTGCCCAGCACCCACTCTTCGTTTGCCACCAGTTCGCCATGCAGCGTCGCCCGCGTCAACGGCATGTCCTGCGTTTGCGCCGGCGTGACGCCGTCCGGTTGAAAGATGCGCCAGCCTTTGGAGTGGTGCTCGAAGACCGACCCCTCCAGTGCCGCACGCGCCAGTCCCGCCAGCTCGCGCCCGTAGCGGCTGACCATGCGAATGCGCACTTCGGGTGCATCGGCGATGGTGATGCCGGCGGGCACGTGTTCCATCAGTGCCTCCAGCACGCGCGCGCCTTCGGAGGCCTCGGCCAGCGCCTGTTCCAGCTGGAGCTGGTTCTGCACGCGTGCCGTGACGTCGCGCTGGATGCCGACAAAGTGCGTCAGCCGGCCCGCGCCGTCGCATACCGGGTTGATGGTCAGTTCGTTCCAGAACTCGGTGCCGTCCTTGCGGTAGTTGCGCAATTCGCAGGTATGGGGTCGCATCGCGTCCATCGCCTGGCGCATTGCAACGATCGACTGCGGGTCGGTTCCGGCACCCTGCAGCACCGAGCAGGGCCGACCCGCGAGTTCGTCCTGGGTGTAACCCGTCATGGCTTCGAAGGCCCGGTTCACCGACAGCGTCAGGCGGTCGGGCCCGCTGATCAACACGCCTTGCGAGATCGACGCCAGCGCCTGCTGGCCCAGGTGCGCGTGTTGGGCCGTGTTGCGCTGCTCGGTCACATCGACGAAGGAAAACAGGTGGTGCAACACGCCGTCGAGCTCCAGCGGGGCACTCGACACCAGCGCCAGGCGCTGGCCGCCGTCCTTGCGCCGCACAAGCAGTTCCATCCGGTCGACCTGGCCGCCGCCCCGAAGTGCCGCGAGAAAGGGTTGCGCCAGGGCGTCGTCCACGTGCAGCCCGAGCTGCTCGACCAGGCGCCCCACGACCTCGGCGCGCTGATAGCCGAACAGCTCCATGAATTTGTCGTTGACACCGATGATGGCGGAAAACGGCAGCTGCAGCAGTTGCGCGACCGGCGCGAGGTCGAACAGGCAGCGCCAGGCCGAGGGATTGTCCGGCCCGGCCGGTTGGCCGGCAATGCGGCCTGCCGCAGCTTGCGCTTCGTCGCGCACCGCCCGCGCGGCCGGCACGGCTGCAGTCGCCGTGTTTTCAATTTCCATGGCGGGTGTCAAACCTGGTCGCGCCGCTCGGCCAACAGGCGGTCGACGATGGGCACCAGTTCGAGCACGAAGTCGGACTTTCCCACCAGGCCGACCACACCCAGCGCCGCCGCCGCCGCGCGGTAGGGGGCGTTGTCGTGCATGGTGAGAAAAACGATCTTCGGCGCCTGCGGCCACGACATCATCGAGCGGGCCACTTCGAGGCCGTTCATGCCGGGCATCGAGATGTCCAGCAACAGCAGGTCTGGCTGCAGTTTCTCGGCGGCAGCCAGCGCCGCATGCCCGTCGCGCGCCTCGGCCACCACTTCGGCGCCGGGCAACATGGCCAGGAAGCGCCGCACCGCGGCAAGGAAGGTCTGGTTGTCGTCCGCCAGCAGGATCTTGAGCGTCATGGTCTATCCCGGTTGCGGCACGCCGGCAGGCACGTTTTTCCGCGCTGCCTGCCTCAGGTTCGCCGGC
>JANMYG010000124.1:0-7814 GCA_031381865.1 Betaproteobacteria bacterium
GCATGGCGCCTTGCACCGTCAGCACCTTCTGCCCGGCGCGCGGGCCGAAGGCGATGCGGTAGGTACACGCCGCCGCCTGCAGCGGCCTGAGCGTGCGAGCCTCGTCCGAATCGCCGTCGTTGTCGGCCATGTAGGTCGAACCCTCCTCTTCGACCAACACCCCCCGACGGGTGAGCAGCTTCATCGATCGGGTGATGATCTTGTGCAACACCGGCTGCAGCGCTTCGTCGCTCGGCGCCGCTACTTCCACGAACTCCGGCGTGCCGTCGGCACCACGCCGGTACACGCCGTCCAGCACCAGGCAATGCAGGTGAATGTTGAGGTTGGCGGCGGACCCAAAACGCTGGATCAGCGTGACGGCTCGGCTGTCGGCTTCCTCGGGCTTGAGCCCAGCCTGGCCGAGCAGATGGCGCGTGATCACGCGGTGCACCACCTGCAGCACCGGCGTCACCAGCTTGGGCTGTGCGGCCAGCAACAGGCGCAGCGGGATCGGCAGCGACAGCACCCACTGGCGCACCGGCACGTGCGGGATGACGTGGTCTACCAGATGCGCCGCGGTCTGGGCCATGCGCCGCGCGCCGCACGACGGGCAAAAGCCCCGGCGCTTGCAACTGAAGGCCAGCAGCTTGTCGTGTCCGCAATCTCCGCAGCGCAGGCGCAGGAAGCCGTGGGCCAGGATCCCGCATTCCAGGAAGGCGTCGAACTCGTCCTTGACGAACTGCGGCAGGTCGGCGCCGGCAGCGTCTTCGGCCTGGGCGAAGTAACTCTGGGCATGCTGCTGCACTAGGCGGTACAGCGTGGTCTGCTTAGGGATCGGTGGCGCGCGTAGTGGACCGGGGCGCCATCGCAATGCGTCCTCCCGGTCTGGTGAGCGTTGGCTTGCACGCGCTGGGCATGGAGAATCTGGGGTGGTGCAGCTTCTCAGAGCGCGCGGGCCAACGCATCCGCCTTTGGGGGGATCACCTACTCCCAGCACCACGGCAACCGGCCTGCAGCGGCGCAGTACCTTGCCCGGGAGCGCCGCCGCCGGCCATGCGGTAGTGGCCACTGCGCGATGGCGTCCCCGGCACGCTGTATCCAACCATCCAGGGCAGCGCTTTCCACGCCTGCGCGATCAGCGCCTCTCACGCAAGACTCGCGCGGCCGTGGGTAAGCCGCCTGGCTCAACGTCTGCGGGAAATGTTGTCAGCAGCGCTGACAGCCCCGATGCAATCGCTGTGCCAATCGGGCGTCAATGAATGCCTCGAAACCCACCGCCGCTGTTGCAATCCAAATGATCTTGGCGCAGCATCCGCGCGCCATGCGCGTCGCCGTTCGCCAGCCCGCAGACTTATCGAAAGCATTGCGGCGCCCCGCCGGCTGGTCGCCGTTATGTGAATCCGCCGTTCAAGTTGACAGCCTGCAATGGATCCTCGCGGGTATCGGCATTTGCTACCATCAGCGCCTGTCTTGCTCACATGGAGGTGTGGAAATGCAAACCGATGACCTGGCAAATCTCCCCTTGCCCGCTAGACTCGCGGCGATGGAGGTGCTGTGGGATTCGCTGAGCCACGACCCATTGCATAACCCCAGTCCGGCGTGGCATGCCGAGGTTCTGGCGCAGCGCCGACTGGAAATGGAGCAGGCGGTTCCGTGGGAGGAGACCAAGCGCCGGTTGCGATCCCTCGCCCAGGGACGCCAAACCTAGCGTCGCAGCCGTCGAAGCCTGGACGCTGACCCGCTGTGTTCTCGCTCAGCATCCTGCCATCGGCGCAGGCCGATTTGGAGTCGGGCTACTGGTTTTACGAAGCGCAAGGCGACGGGCTCGGAACGTATTTTCTTGACTGTCTTACTGGCGATCTCGAGTCATTGCGATTGTTCGCCGGACTGCATCCGAAACCCGTCGGCGGATTCCATCGGACGCTGTCCAAGCGGTTTCCGTTTGCGATCTACTATGACGTGCGCGGCGACATGGCAGTAATCGTGGCTGTGCTCGACTGCCGGCAGAATCCGGCGTCGATCCGCTCTCGGCTTGAACCACAATAGGTTCATCGAGTCGCAGCGATAGCGCCATACAGTTCTCAGCCACCTTCACAGACCGGCCCACACGCGTCTGGTGGCGTGTTCGGGGTGCAGTTGGCACGGAAAAGGGCCTTTGAAAAGCCTATCCTCGGGGCGCGCATGATGGGATCGTCCGGCCGGCCCAGGTCACCCGAGAACAGCACGGTCGTGTCGTTGGCGCTCAACTCGACCGAACTGGCGCCAAGGATGCGGCCGGACGGGCGCAGGCGCAGGCGAAAGACCCCGGCCACCTCCGCGGCCTGATCGAAAGGCAAGGGTTCCAGTCGGCGCAGCGCGCTTTTGGCATCCTCCTCGGTGTACAGCGGCAAGGCCGGCTTGTGTTTCGACAGCTGGTGCCGGTTGGCGTAGTCGGCGTCTTCCTCTTGTATCCGCCCGCTGTCCGGCAGCAGGACGCCGCACACGTCGATGGTGGACGGTGTGGCGTACACCGGGCCCCGAAAACCATGCTTGACGAGCAGCGGCAGGCCACCCGCGTGGTCCAGGTGCGCATGCGTCAGTACCACTGCGTCCAGCTGCTTCGGATCGAAGGGAAATGGCTCCCAGTTCATCAGGCGCAGGTTCTTGTAGCCCTGGAACAGGCCGCAATCGACGAGCAGTTGTCTTCCGGCATGCGTGACGAGCGTCTTCGAGCCGGTGACGGTGCCGGCGGCACCGAGGAACGCGAGTTTCATGGACAGGCTTTCAGGTTACGGTGATCGTTGGTGCTGGCGGCGATGCGCCCGCAATCGAAGCCAGCGACGCCCTGTTCCTTGCAAATGGAATCCCCATCCCCAGCGTGGCGTCAGTGAGGGCGATGGATTCACCAGCCGACACATGGACGGCGGTCAGTGCGCGGATGGCGTCAATCGTTTCCGGAATGACAATCGCCTGGTTGTCGACCATGTAGGCATAAAAAAGCTCATTGCCCTCGACGCGCAGCATGTCGGCCCACAATCCCACCTCGTACAAGCTGTCGTGCGGACGACCGATGTCCGCCATCAACTCCTTGACGACGTTGGGGGCGACAAGCCCGCTGGTGCCGCCGATCAGTGCAATACGGCTGGAGCTGGCAAAGGCCCCAAGTACCTCGTCTTTCGTGGCCGGCCGCGCCATGTCCACCGCCCAGTAATGCACGTGCGCGATCGTCGTCGGCACCGCCACTGCCATCGTGACGACGTCGAGGTCCGGGTCGACACTGCGCGCATCCGGCCCTTGGTGGCTCGGGATCGATGGCTCTGGCACGACCGTGTTCATGATGCCCCCCAGGTGGCTTTCCCACGGGTCGGTCGCACGGCGCAGCAACGTGCCACGCGCGCGCCGCAGCAATCCGGCGCGCTTGAGGGCGCCCAGGGTGCGCACGATCGAAGTCGTGTTGCAGGAGACGATACGCGTCGCCGTGCGCCCGACAGCCGAGGCGTAGTTCGCTTCCGCCACAAAGGAGTGCCCGGTCACTTCGTGTTTCTCACCGCCGTGGAGCAGGAACGGCTTGCCAGCCGCACGATAACGCTCCGCATTTTTGGCGCCGACGCGCTTGGGTGTGCAGTCCACGACGATGTCGCAGATCGCAAGCAGATCGTCCAGCGATCCGGCCAGTGGCAGTCCGCCGGCGCGCATGCCATCACCAGCCGCCGGATCGGCCGCGAAAAGCGGAATCTGCCGGGCCGCAGCGGCCAGCAAGCGCCAATCCGATGCCACGTCGGCGACGCCGGCCAGCACCATGTCGGGCTGCCGTGCAACGGCCTCGGCAACACGCTTGCCAATCACGCCGTAGCCCACGATGGCCACTTGTGTCTTGTTGTTCATTCGATCCACCTTTCAGTTGTGACGGGACGCAAATTCCGCGGCGCCGGCTGGCGCCAGGTGAGGTGCTCGTAGACGCTGCTCCAGTAGGCGCCAAAACCGGCGCCAAACAGGAGTTCCTCGATCGGCAATCCGGCCGGACGCCATGCGAACAACGCGTCGAGGTTCCACACGACCTCGATGTAGCCCGGCCAGATCCACTTCAACCCCAGCAGGAATACGGTGTACAACGCCAGAAACACAGCACCGCCGAGAAGTACGTTGCGCCAGAGGTCCGGGCGACACAGTACGGTGGTCGCAGCGCCCGCTGCCAACGCGAGGATCCCGGTGTAGATCGGGTTCCAGTCCTGTCCCATCAGTGCCAGGAACACCACGGCCGGGCTCGCCAGCGCCGCGAGGTGCCAGCGGTGCCGCAGTGATGAACTCAGTTGGCGATCCAGCCGGTACAGCCGAACCGGCATCAGCGCCCGATAACCGGCCACTCCCAGCCCCCCGATGGCGAAACAAAAAATGAGGCTCTCGATATCGAAGCCGGTACGCTGGGCCAGGTCGAACAGACTCGGTGGATTCCAGTAGGCTGGCACGAACAGTGGTTCGGTCAGCCCGAACGGTGCCGTCAACACGCTTGCCCAGACCATCGGGCGGCGCAGTGCCGGCTGCACCACGAACACCAACACCCAGGGAAGCATGAATGCCGCGGCCCACATCAACCACGTGTAGCGGAATGAAGGATCGGTGGCAGCCATGTCACGGTTCCCGACCTTGTCGCACCGGTCGCAACGCCGGTCGTTGGCTGCGCACATTCTGAGAGCAGCGCGGCATCATGCCGCCAGCGCTTGAACGCGAAAATTGAGCATCATCCCGCCGTCTTCGTGCTCCAGGTTGTGGCAATGGAACAGGTAGGTCTGATCGCCGGGAAAGTCGTGGCTGAAGTCGATGGCGATGCGCACCGTCTCGCCGGGCCAGACCAGCACGGTGTCCTTCCAGCCGAGGTCGCTCACCGTTCGGCCCTTGCCGAACCGGGCAGCGGACGCCACCTGCGGCGGGCTGCCCAGCCGCTCCAACACCTGGAACGAAAAGCCGTGCATGTGCATCGGATGCGGCATGCCCACCGCCGGGTTGCGGATGTGCCAGACCTCGACCGCACCACGTTGCACGTCGAAGGCAATCTCATCCATTCGAAAGGCACGCCCGTTGATGAGAAACTGCATGTGCTGCATCGACAGTTCGATCTTTCGCTCCACCGCGCGTTCCAGGCTGATCGGGCGAACCTGGGACAAGGTCGCCGGCAATTTGGTGACGGCGCGATCTCCGGCCGTGACCGCCAGCTTCAACAGGTTGAAACCGAGGCCCAGCGGCAACCGCGAGGACTCCATGCCCGGCATCGTTTGCCCGGCGCCGTGGTTCATTCCCGCCATGCCCGCCATACCCTGCATGTTGCCGGCCGGGCCTTCGTTTTCCATCGGATCGAAAGCCAGACTCTTGAGAAAGATGTCCGTGCCCAGTTGCAGTTGCCCGGCGTCGAACAACACGTCGAGGCGTTCTCCCGGCGCGAGAAAGGCGTCGGTCACCATTTCGGGCCGGTCGAGCAGGCCGCCATCGGTGCCGATCACGGCGAATTCCAGCGGCGTGTTCTCCTTGACAAACGCGATCCGGTAGATACGTGCATTGGAGCCATTGAGCAGTCGGAAACGGTAGGTGCGCGGGGTGATGGACTGCACCGCGTTGGGCGTGAGGTTGGCCAGGATGATGTCGCCCAGCCAGCCCATCATCGAATCCTGGGGGTTCGGCTGGTACAGCAGCTTTCCTTGCGCGTCGAAGCGTTTGTCCTGGATGACCAGCGGCAGGTCGGTCACCCCCAGCTGCAGATCGAGGGCCTTGCTCAACCGGCGCTGGTCGTCGTCCTCCACCAGAAAAAAGCTCGCCAGACCGTTGTAGGCCTGCTTGGCTGTCAACCCGTGCGCGTGCGTGTGGTACCAGTAGGTCCCGCCCCGGTTGCGCACGGTGAAGTCGTATTCGTAACGACCGCCAGCGGGAATGGTGTTGGCCGGGTGGCCATCCATCGCCGCGGGAGTGTGCAGGCCATGCCAGTGGATGATGGTCGGCTCGGCCAGGGCGTTGTCCAGGCTGACCGAGAAACGCGCGCCGCTCTCGATGCGACGAATGGGATTCTGGTACGCCTTGCCAGCGTTGTCGGTCTGGTACAGCAGGAACGGCGATGCGCGCCCTGGCAGGAGCGGGAAGCTGGCCGCAGTGGCGCGGATCTTGATTGGCCCGACGACGTCCAGCACCCCGAGCGGCCCATCGGCACCGGGGATGAACAGTTTCTGCTGGAAGTTCTCTACCGCCACCGGATCGAAGGGGTAGTGGACGAACGGTCCACCGGCAAGCCCCGCGGACCGATGCCATCCGCGGTACATCCAGGCGGCGCCGCCGATACCGGCCGCTGCTGCCACACCTGCCAACTGAAACAACTGTCTTCTTTTCAACATACGACTCTCTCTTGGTTACTGGAGTTCTCGACTGGCCATGAGGTCCGGGAGCTGAAAACCAGCTGGAGTGCAAACACGGGGTGCTCCGGGACGCACATCCGGCAATCCGGACGTAGTAGTGGGTAACGCGGCGGCGGATCAATCCGCACGGCGACACACCCAACTGCGAGGAGTTATAAAGTGAGCCGCAGAAAGCGGATGAATGCCGGTAGCGGCAGCCACACCGGGTCTTCGGGCTTTGTCGGACCGCCGGCGTGGTCGGCCAGTTGCGTGGTCTCCCACGGCATCGGCGCCAGCACGGCATCAGCTTGCAGATCGGCGACCTTCCAGGCTTTTGGCGCGGCCACCCCGGTTTGCGCTGCCACGCGCAAACTCGCGCATGTTGTCGCGTGCGAGGACAGTTCTTGATCGGCTGCGCCGAGTGCGGCCGAAGCGTGCACCGCATACTGCGCACCTGAAACCGCGTGGGCCGCTGGTGCCAATGCTGCTCCGCCGTAGCGGATGTGGCCACCTTGCGCATGCTCCCCGTCCACCAGACAGGCATTCGCAATGCCCGCGCCAAGTGTCAACAGCCAGACAAACAGCACCACAATCGATGTGATCCGCATTCCTTGGTGGCGTAACAGGGGGGTCATGAGGGGTCTGGGCCCGCGACGTTTGGCGAGACAATCATCTGAGGGGTGGTTGCCAGTCTAGGAAGGATTCACTGGCGCGTTTTGACACATGTCAATCTTTACCAAAACAACGGCAGGGCACAGCTCCGCTAAACCGAATGATGCCCTCACGCTGGAATACCGGATCGACGGGCTTCCTTGTCACAGGCAATTTACTCCCGGGCCGTGAAGCCCAGCAGAAGTTGACTTGGCAGGACGCGAAGCCGGCATCCGGTCCATCATCATTTTCATCATGGTCTGCATCGTTTCCATGCGCTTCGCCATGATCTGATGGTGCGCACCCATGTCGCCCGTCATGCCTTGCATGCCGTTCATGGCGCCCATGCCAGCACCGGACATTCCACCCATCATTTGCATGCCGTCCTGCATGGCGTTGGGAAAGCGACGGGCCTCGATCTGCAGGCTGCAGTTGTTCGGCAAAAAGCTGACCTTCGGGACGATGGCTATTCATTTCGCCTCGTCGACCATCTGGATCGTCTTTTCCTCGACCTCTTTGGCAATTTGAGCTAACCCCGCATCCTGAGAAAGCGCCGAAAGCATTGGCACTGGCTTGATAAGCCCGATCTTCGTTTTGCCTTGCTCCGTATACACCGAGATACGGCAAGGCAACGCCATGTTCAGGCGCATGTCGGTGGCCAAAACCTTGGCGGCCTGCCCTGGATTGCAAACTTCAAAAATCTTGCTCTCCTCACCAAAAGCAATGCCCTTGCTACGCAGTGTGGTCCCTAAGTCATGGACATGGAGTACCCCAAAGTCATGACGCAACACAGCTGCCTCAAGGTCCGTCGCCGCCTGGGTGAATGTCTTG
>JANMYG010000136.1:0-1698 GCA_031381865.1 Betaproteobacteria bacterium
TCGAAGGTGGAGCGGCTGATCGCCTTGAGCACGTTGGCGGTCGCGGTCTGGCGCTCCAGCGCCAGCTGGGTCTCGTTGAACATGCGCGCGTTCTGGATCGCGATCACCGCCTGGTCGGCAAAGGTCTTGATCAGCGCGATCTCCTTGTCGCTGAAAGGCCTGACGGGGAAGCGCGCTATGCCAAGAGCACCGATCCCCTTGCCGTTCCAGACCAGGGGCACCCACAACTCCGAGTGATCGCCCATCCATTTGTTGGCCTCGCGCAGCGCCGGCGGCACGTCGGAGCCGTTCATCACATCCGGGTAGTGCAGGACCCTGCATTTGTACGCAACGTAGCTGTGCAGCGACTCGCGCACCGGCTGCGGAAAGGTGCGATGGAGATACTCCACCACCTTCGGATACAGAGGGTCCCCAGGAAACTGCGGCTGCGGGTTCACGTGCAGGTGCACCAGGCCATCCGCGCCGATCAGTCCGATATTGACGTAGTTCGTGCTCAGTATCCTCTGCGCGCTGCCGAGGATGCGTTCGAACACCGGCTTGGTGTCGGACACCGAGCTGCCGATCACCTGCAGCACCTCCGCCGAGGCGGTCTGCTGCTCCAGCGCCTCCTTGGTCTCGTTGAACAGGCGCACGTTTTCGATCGCGATCACGGCCTGGTCGGCGAAGGTCTGCAGCAGCGAGACCAACTTGTGCGAAAAGGCGCCGGGTTCACTGCGCGCGACGCCGATCACGCCGATTACCTGGCCACCCTGCAGCATCGGCACCGCCAGAATGCTTCGGTACTCGGCGGCCCGCGCGGCATCCATGAGCCGGTAATCCGGGTCGAGCTGAACGTCGACGATCTGGACCGTCGAGCGCTCGAGAATGCACCTGCCATTGATCGAGCCACGGCTTGGCTTCATGGGAAACGCCGCGCGCATCGCGGCCTCGGCCTGCGGCGACACGCCGTGGAACCCCACCAGGTGCGCTTGCTCTCCGTCCAGCCGCGTGGTAAAGCCAAGCAGCGCGCCGCACAAGACCCGTGCACGCTCGGCAATGGCGTCGAACACCGGCGCCACGTCGGTCGGCGAATCGCTGATGACCTTGAGGATCTCGGCCGTCGCCGTCTGCTGCTCCAGCGCCTCCCGCGTCTCGTTGAACAGCCGCGTGTTGCCAATGGCGATCATGGCCTGGTCGCAGAACGACTGGGCCAGCGCGATCTCCTTGTCGCTGAAGCCTCCGGCACGTGCCCGCACGATCGCCAAAAGGCCGATGCATTCGCCCTGGCGCAGCAGCGGCACCATCAACGAGGCCCGCAGGGGGGTGCTCTCGAATATTCGGCGTTCGTGCTCCGGCATGTCCTCGATGGCGGCCCAATCGGGCAGGTGCAGCACCGCCTTGCTGGCGATGGCGCGCGACGGGAAGTTGGCGGCGGGATCCAGTGGGATGCGCTTGCCCTCCACGGATGCCGCCACGCCGGATTCCGCGGTCGCCGCGGCAGCGGCCCAGAAATGGCTAGCATCACACATCAGCATCACCGCGCGGTCGCAGGCCAGCAAGTCAATCGTCGTGCCCACAATGGCGTCGAACACCGGCTGCACATCGGTCGGCGAGCCGCTGATCACGCGCAGGATCTCGGCGCTGGCGGTCTCGCGGCTCAGCGCCTCCTGCGTCTCGTTGAACAGGCGCGCGTTCTGGATCGCGATCACGGCCTGGTCG
>JANMYG010000417.1:0-5820 GCA_031381865.1 Betaproteobacteria bacterium
GGTCATGCGCGGTTTCGCCGCCACGTGCCGGAACCAACTCCTTTTCGCCGCTGGCGCCGCGGCCGCGTTGCGAAGGTTCTGGGTGGGTCAAGCAACTCTCCACTGTGATCTGGACAGCCAATGGTACGACGAGTCAACGCGGCGCGGTGTTGTTTGTGCGCGGCGCGAGCCCCCTTGTCACGCCCTGGAGAATGGAACACGGTAGAGCCACAAGGGCCGGCCGTCGGGCACCTTCAGCACCACCTGCGGCGCCAGTTCGCCGGCCTCGAATTCCAGGCTCACCAGCCAGCTGCCCGGGCGCATTTCCGCACTCGCCTTCTTGACCGCGCGCGGCATGCTTTCGGGCCGTTGGAACATATAGACGAGCGCATAGGGGCTCCAGTCGGCGCGCCAGATATCGCCCCGCCGCACCCGCGCCCAGGGGCAACGCACGGCACACCACGCGCGCAGGGGCCAACTCCACTCGATACCTTGCAGTTGCGCCTCGGGATAAGCCGTGCGCAATGCCATCAGCCCGTGTCCCAGGCCGCAACCGGCATCCAGCACCAGCGCGCCGGGTGGCAACGGCGCATCGGCCCCCAGCAACCGCAGCGCATCTGGCGGGGTCGGGAACAGGGGCGCATCGCGCCAGGCATGCAATGGGTAGATCAGGGCCAGCAATCCGACCAGCAGCAGCCAGCCCCATGCAGGCACCACCGCTGCGCCCGAAATTGCCAGCGCCAGCGGAAACCCGGCCGCGATCATGGTCCGGCGCCACCAGGTGTTGCCGAACGGGCTCAGGCCCATGCCCAGCGCGCAGGCGGCCAACAAGGCCAGCAGCGCCGATACGCCCGCTTGCCCGAGCACCCAGTACAGCGCCCAGGCGGCAGCCCAAGCCAGCAGCGCGGGAAGCGGCCACATCAGGCGCGACAAGTGGCCGCCTAACGCGTCGCGCCGCCGCTGATCTTGTCGATCAGGCCATTGAGCTCCTCGAGCGACCCGAACTGGATCGCGAGTTCGCCGATCTCGTGTATCCGTCCCAGGCGCTTGACGCGTTTCTTCACGCGCACCTCGACTTCGGCGGTCAGCAGGTCCGACAGTTCCTCCTCGAGCCGCTTGAGGTCGCGCGATTTTTCCTTCTTGGGTTTGGAGGCGGTCAGCGTGAATTCGGCGCTGAGCTTCTTGACCAGGCTCTCGGCCTCGCGCACCGACATCTTGCGCGCCGTGATCTGGGTGGCGGCGGTGATCTGCGACACCCGTTCCAACGCCAGCAGTGCGCGCGCGTGGCCCATCTCCAGGTCGCCCGCCATCAACATGGTCTGCACCGGCTCGGCGAGATTGAGCAGGCGCAACAGGTTGCTGGCAGCGCTGCGCGAACGTCCCACCGCCTGGGCGGCCTGCTCGTGAGTGAGCCCAAACTCTTTGACCAGGCGTTGCAAGCCATGCGCCTCCTCCAGCGGGTTGAGGTCTTCGCGCTGCATGTTCTCGATCAGCCCCATGGCCGCGGCGGCCTCGTTGCTGACGTCGCGCACCAGCACCGGAACACTGTCCAACCCGGCCAGCCTGGCAGCGCGAAAGCGGCGCTCGCCGGCAATGATTTCGTACACCGGGCGGCCGCGACGGGTATCGTCGCTTGCGTCCGCCAGCGTCTGGCCAAGCGCGTCGCGCATGCGCCGCAGACCGTCCTGCTCTTCCAGCCGGCGCACCAGGATCGGCTGCATGATGCCCTGCGCCTTGATCGATTCGGCCAGTTCGTACAGTGCACCCTCGTCCATGCGTGTGCGCGGCTGGTACTGGCCCGGCACCATGTCGGTCAGCAGCAGCGACGCCGGCAATCCCGGGCTGGCCGTGCTGGCTTCATTGAGCGAGATCGAGACCCCGCCCAGGGCGGTTGGTCCCAGCAGGGCCTCGAGTCCGCGGCCCAGCCCCTTGAGTTTTTTGGTCACCATGTGGTTCCTTCTAGAAGTCTTCCCGGCACAGCGCCAGCAACAGCGCGTGTCCCTGCGGCCACGACCCCAGTCCGGAGTCGGCGTTGATATGGCCGCGCTGGCCGTAGTCGACGAACTCCGCGCCCCATGCCGTGGCAAATTCCTGCGCGCGGCTGAAGCTGCAATACGGGTCGTTGCGGCTGCCAAGCAACAGGCTGCGAAATGGCAGGGGTTCCAGCACCAGCGGCGACCAACTCGCCAGCACCCCGGCCAGCTCTTCGCGCTGCGGGTCGCCCGGCGCGACCAGCAGCGCAGCGCGAACCAGCGCTGTGTTCATCGAGTGCGCCGCCCAGGCCGCGACCAGATGGCAGCCCAGGCTGTGCGCCACCAGCACAATGCCGCTGCGCCCGGTCGCCAGCGCCGATTCGGCGCACCCGAGCACCACCTCTTCGAGCCGGCTTGTCCAGTCGCCCCGCAACGGGCGCATCCAGTCATGCTGGTCGACCCGCAGGTAGCCGTGCTCACGCTCCCAGCGGCTCTGCCAGTGGGCGGGGCCCGAGTCTTGCCAGCCGGGCAGAAGCAACACCTGCGGATTGTCCATTTGCTACCGAACCGATAGCGAAGAACGCATATCCGACAATGCTTGCCGGGCCAATTCGACGTTCATCCAAGCTTGGCGATGCGCTCGACCATCTCCTGCGCAAACAGCACGTAGGCCTGCGCCCCCTTGGACGACGGGTCGAACACCAGCCCGGGCAGCCCGTAACTCGGCGCCTCGGCCAGCCGCACGTTGCGCGGAATCACGGTGTCGAACACCTTGTCGCCGAAATGCGCCTTGAGCTGGTCGCTCACCTGCTGCTGCAGGGTGATGCGCGGATCGAACATCACCCGCAACAAGCCGATCACGGCCAGGTCCTTGTTCATATTGGCGCGCACCTGCTTGATGGTGTTGACCAGGTCGGTCAGGCCTTCGAGCGCGAAGTACTCGCATTGCATCGGGACGATCACGCCGTGCGCGCAGCACAGGCCGTTGAGCGTCAGCATCGACAGCGACGGCGGGCAGTCGATCAATATGAAATCGTAGTTCCGCTCGACCGCCACCAGCGCGGCCTTGAGCCTGCGCTCGCGGCGTTCCACTTCGACCAGCTCGACCTCCGCCCCGGCGAGCTCGCGGTTGGCGCCGAGAATGTCGTAGCCGCAACCGGCCGCCACCAGCTTTTCGCTGTTGACGATTGCATCGGCCACGCTGCTCGACTCCAGCAGCACATCGTAGACGCTGCGCTTGAGCTGGCGCTTGTCGACCCCCGAGCCCATGGTGGCGTTGCCTTGAGGATCGAGGTCGACCATCAGCACGCGTTGCCCGACCTTGGCCAGGCCGGCCGCGAGGTTGACGGCGGTGGTGGTCTTGCCGACCCCGCCTTTTTGGTTGGCAATGCAGAAAATCCTGGCCATGCGTCGGCTACCTGCTTGTTTGATTTTTTGCTGCGCGCAAGCTCAGCGCGAGATCGCCAGCTTGACGCCAAAACCGATCAGGAACAGCCCGGCCAGTTTTTCCAGCACCCGGGCGATCATCGGATTGGCCCGCATGCGTGCCGCCAGAAAATGCGTGATCAGGACCATGCCCAGGCCATAAGCAAAGGTCAGCCCGGCGATCGTGACCGCCATGAACCCGAATGTGGCAACCCCCTGGTGGCGCACCGGATCGACAAACAGTGGAAAAAACGCCATGTAGAACACGATCGCCTTGGGGTTCAGCAGGGTGATCATGAACGCCTGGCGAACATATTGGCCGGTTCGGATGTGCAGCACCGGTGCGGCGCCGGCCCTGGCCAGCAACATCCTAAAGCCCAGCCAACCCAGATAAGCCGCGCCCAGCCACTGCACGGCGTGAAATGCGGCGGGGTAGTTGGTGAGCAATGCGGCAACGCCGGCCACCGCGAGCCACATCAGCACCTGGTCGCCGACGATCACGCCGAGGGTGGCCGCCAACCCGCCGCGCACGCCGCCCTTGCCGGTCGAGGTGATCAGGGCCAGGTTGCCCGGCCCGGGGATCAGCAGGAAAACGATGATTGCGATGACAAATGCACCGTAGTCGGCGACGCCAAACATGGGGGATTCCTTGAGAAATGGCGGGCTGCTGGGGAAAAATCGGCCGGCCTACGCACCGAGTTTACTTCCTTGACCGCGCGCGCCATCGATAACGGATGGCAGCCATCGCGCTCGGTCTTCTGGCGCTTCAAGCCGCCGGCCGGCGCCCCATCCAGACCAGGCAGCGCTGTGCGTCCAGGCCCGGAACCGTGACTTGTTCCACGTGAAACACCTGCACTTCTGGCGGCAGCGCAGCCAATTCGTCCTGCGGGTGTTTGCCTTTCATGGCCAGCCACACACCCTCGGCATCCAGCGCCCCGCCCGACCAGCGGGTGAAATCGGCCAGCGAGGCAAAGGCGCGGGAAACGACGACGTCGTATTTCCCGGTCAGGTTCTCCACCCGCGCATGGATGCCGCGCAGGTTGGGCAATTTCAAACCGGCCGCCGCCTGCTGTATGAATGCCACCTTCTTTGCCACGGTGTCCACGCAGGAGACGTCGATGGCCGGGCAACAGACCGCGATCATGGCGCCCGGCAGGCCCGCGCCGGAACCCACATCCAGCAGTCTGGCGCCGGCCGGCTTGCCTGCCCGGGCCAGGTGGCGCCGCAGCGGCGCGATGATCGCGAGGCTGTCGAGCAGGTGGTGCGTCAGCATCTGCTGCGGATCGCGCACGGCGCTCAGGTTGTAGACCTTGCCCCACTTTTGCAGCAGATCGATGTAGTCGAGCAGTTGCTGCTGCTGCGCGGGCGTCGTGGCCAGGCCAAGCGCGTTCAGTCCCTGCTGCAGGGCCGACCGAAGCGCGTCCATCGTCAGGCCGCGGTGTCGGCGCGGTCGGCGCGGTCGGCAACCGGTCCGCTGTCGCCGGCGGGAACACCCGGCAGGCGGCCCCGGCTCTTCTTGAGGTAGACCAGCAACAGGGAAATTGCGGCCGGCGTGATGCCCGACAATCGCGACGCGAGCCCGAGTGTTTCCGGGCGCTGCCGGGCCAGCGTCTGACGGGCCTCGAAACCGAGCGCCGCGACCTGGCTGTAATCAAGGTCGGCCGGTAGTTTCAGGTTTTCATAATGCGCCGCCCGATCGATCTCGTCGCGCTGCCGGTCAATGTAGCCGGAATACTTGGCGATGGTTTCAACCTGCTCGACCACGGCGGCCACAAACGCCGCGTCGGCAACACCTGCGTCCTGGTCGCCTGTTTCACGTGAAACAACGTCGGTATGGCTGCGGCCCAGTTCCGGAGACGCAAATTGGCCGCCGCACAACGACATCAGGTCGCCATAAGCCACATCCGGCCGGCGCAACAGGTCGGCCAGGTTGTATTCGTGTTCGATTTCCTTGCCCAGCACGCGCACCGCATCGAGCGCCCCGACGGTCTTGGGGCTGACCCAGATCGACCGCAGCCGCTCTGTTTCACGTGAAACAGCATCGCGCTTGCGGCAAAAGGCATCCCAGCGCGCGTCGTCCACCAGCCCGAGCCTGCGGCCGGTCTCGGTCAGGCGCAGGTCCGCGTTGTCCTCGCGCAGTTGCAGCCGGAACTCGGCCCGGCTGGTGAACATCCGGTACGGTTCGGTCACGCCCTTGGTGATCAGGTCGTCCACCAGCACGCCCAGATAAGCCTCGTCGCGGCGCGGCAGCCACGGCGCTTCGCCCCGGCACAGCAGCGCTGCGTTGATGCCGGCAAACAAGCCCTGCGCGGCCGCCTCTTCGTAACCGGTCGTGCCGTTGATCTGCCCGGCGAAAAACAGGCCGCCGATGGCGCGCGTCTCGAAGCTGGTCTTGAGCGACCGCGGGTCGAAGTAGTCGTATTCGATCGCATAACCGGGGCGC
>JANMYG010000155.1:0-3498 GCA_031381865.1 Betaproteobacteria bacterium
CCCAAGACCCGCACCCACCCGGCTGGCCACCACCTCCTGATCGGGCATTTCATCTGGAACCGCATCACGGCCCGACCGGGTGTGGCGAAGGTCGTTGGCGACACCGTGTTCTTCGCCGACGGGACATCCGCGCGTTACGACACCGTGATCGCCGCCACCGGATACGAGGTGCACCTGCCGTTCCTGAGCGCCGAGCTGTCGCCGGTGCGGGGCCGCTGGCTCGAACTGTTCCACCAGGTGGTCCGGCCCGGTGTGCCGGGCCTGTACTTCGTGGGTTTCTTCAACGTCAGCGGCGGCGGCAATATCCGCATGATGGACGACCAGGCCGAGTGGGTCGCGGCGCTGGAAACCGGTGAGTTGGGTTTGCCGGCGCCGCAGCAGATGCTGCAGGCCATCCAGCGCCAGCGCGCGACGATCGCGCGCCTGTACCCGGACAGCCCGCGTTACGCGCTGGAACTCGACCCGCGCATGTACCGCGAGGCGCTGGCGCGCGAAATGCGCCGCGCGGCCCGCGACAAGCGCGCTGGCAAGGTCGCCGGCGCGCCGGTTGCCGCCGCATCGCAGCCCGGCTGAGGCACGGCTCGGACGTTCATGGTTACCCAGCGCGCTGATCCGCCCGTGCCCACCGCTAGCCGCGTGGTGGTGCGTTCGCTGGTGCGAACCAGCTTCGAGCGCCCGCCGGCAGAGCTGGTCGCGGCGGTCGCACGCGCCGACGTGACGGCGCTCAGCGAACTGGTAGGGCGCATGTATACGATGGGCGCGCAAATCAGACCGCTGGCCGGGCCGGCTCTGCCGGTGACTGGTGTGGTCAGCACGGCCAAGTGCCCGCCGGGCGACAACCTGGGCCTGGTCAAGGCGCTGACGCTGGTTGAACCTGGCGACGTGCTGGTGGTCGACGCCCAGGGCTTCGACCAATGGTGCCTGGGCGGCTTCCAGCTGCTGCGCCATGCGCGCGACACGCGGGGCCTCGCGGGCCTGGTGGTCAACGGCGCCTACCGCGATGTTGCCGAGGCGCAGCAGGCCGGGTTCCCGATCTATGCCACCGCGATTGCCCCCTACTCCGGCCCCAAGGCCGGTCCGTGCGAGGTCAACGTGCCGGTGTGCTGCGGCGGCGTAGTGGTGCAGCCCGGTGATGTGTTGGCGGCCAGTCTGGAAGGTGTGGTCGTCGTTCCGCGGCACAGCCTGCAGGTGGTGGTGGACGCACTGGAGCGCGCGGCGCAGGCCGGCCACGACAACGGCGCGGCACTGCGCCGGTTGTTCGCGCAAGCGCAGCAGCTCGACTGCGATCTGCTGCCGGGCACTGGCGGCCCCGACCCAGCCGCGTAGCGCGGAATTTCGGGTTTACCCTAGTTGATCGACCAAATGGTCTGACAATAAAATTGCTCAACATTTGAATTTCGGCTCAACCGAGCCACCGACACCCAACCCACTGGCACGCCCCCCATGGACCCGGTCATCCTCGAAAACCTGCTGCAGCGCCTTGTCACCGGCGTGCTGGTAGGCAGCATCTACGGGCTCCTGTGCACCGGCCTGGGCATGATCTTCGGGGTCATCCGCGTGATCAATTTCGCCCAGGGCGAATTCATGATGCTCGGCATGTACGCCACCATGCTCGTGGGCGCCATGCTCGCGGTCATGTTCGGCGTCGGCCCGGCCGTCGGCGCGTACCTGGCGATCGTGGTCGCGGCGGCGCTGCTGGCCGCGGCCGGCTGGGCGCTGCAGCGATACGTGATCTCGCGCATCAGCGGTTCGCGCGTCGTCGGCAGCGACAACGAAGGGCATTTCGCGCAACTCATCCTCACGCTGGGCCTGAGCCTGGTGCTGTCGAACACCGCGCTGATCCTGTTCGGGTCTTCGGCCAGGACGGTGCAGTCGCCACTGGCGTCCTCGTCCTGGACCATCGGCCCGTTCACGGCCGACGCGATCACGATCTTCGTGAACCAGGCGCGCGCCATCGGCTGCCTGGGCGCGATCGCCACCAGCATCGGCCTGTACCTGATGGTCCAGAAGACCCGCGCCGGCACGTCGATGCGCGCCGCCGCCGACAACCCGACCGCCGCCACGCTGGTCGGCATCGACGTGGACAGCGCCTACGCCCGCGCCTTCGCCATCGGCTCGGCCGCCACCGCGCTGGCCGGCGGCCTGATCGCGATGTACTACCCGTTTCACCCGTACATCGGCTTCGAGTTCGTGATCATCATGTACGCCGGCGTCGTGCTGGGCGGCATGGGCAGCATGCTGGGCGCCTTCTGGGGCGGCTTCACGATGGGGCTGGTGCAGCAGCTGTCGACCTATTTCCTGCCGTTCCAGTTGCAGAACGCGACCATCTTCCTGTTGTTCCTGGCCGTGGTGCTGTTGCGCCCGCAGGGGCTGTTCGGCAAAAGCGCGGAGCGCACCTGATGCTGCGCAGTCCGCGTGAAGGCCCGGCGTTGGCCATGATCTTCGTGATCGCGCTGGTGATGGCGGCCGGCGGCTTCCTGATCCGCGACCCGTATTACCAGCTGATCCTCAGCACGATCCCGATCTGGGCGATGGTGGCGCTCACCTGGAACCTGTTCAGCGGTTACACCGGACTGATTTCCTTTGGCCACGCGACCTTCTTCGGCCTCGGCGCCTTCACCGTGGCCTTGCTGGCGATCAAACTCGGTATCTCGCCCTGGCTGGGCCTGGTGGCGGCCACGTTCATCGGCGGCATCGCCAGCATCCTGATCGGGTCCATCACCTTCCGGCTGCGCGGCCACTATTTCGCGCTGGCCATGCTGGCGTACCCCTCGCTGTTCATCTTCGTGTTCGACTGGATGGGCTGGCAGGAACTGACCTTCCCGATCCGGCGCGAAGACCCGCTGCTGTTCATGCAGTTCGCCGACCCGCGCGTCAACACACTGATCGGCGTGACGCTGATGACCGCCATCCTGCTGCTCACGCTGCTGGTCGAGCGCTCGCGCTTCGGGCTGGCGATGTTGTCGATCAAGCAGAACGAGCTGGCGGCCGAAGCCGCCGGCATCGACACCTTCCGGGTCAAGATGACCGGCTTCGTCGTCAGTGGTGCGTTGGGCGCGCTGGCCGGCGGCTTCCATGCCGTGGTGCTGCAGGTCGTCACGCCGCACGGCGTGCTGGGCACCGTCGTGTCCGCGCAGGCGCTGATCCTGACGCTTTTTGGCGGCGTCGGTACCTTGTTCGGCCCGGTCATCGGCGCCGTGGTCCTGATACCGCTGACCGAGAGCCTGCGCGCGCAACTCGGGCACGTCCTGCCGGGCATCCAGGGCGTGATCTACGGCCTGACCATCATGCTGGTGATCCTGCTGGCACCCGAGGGCGTGTACTGGAAGGCGCGCGACCTGCTGGCGCGGCGCCGGCAGCGCCAACAGGGGCCGGCGGCCGAGGCGCCGGTGGTGCAGCACGTGCCGACCGCGCCGGTTTCCGCAACGGCCGGTGATGCGGCGCGCGGCGGCGCCATTCTCACGGTATCGGGGTTGTCGAAGTCCTTCGGTGGCCTCA
>JANMYG010000179.1:0-5557 GCA_031381865.1 Betaproteobacteria bacterium
GGCCCGACATACGCCACGGACCCTGAATATTTCTTGATACCTTATGTTTAGATTAAATGAATCAACAACTTACAATGCATACTTAACTTGACTTATAACAAGTCAACGGTTATCCTCCGCCGATGCAATTCAACAAAGCTACGTTGGCAATTTCAACCTGGATGCTCACGGCTTCGATTGCGATGGCCGCACCGTCCGATGACATGGGCAGTTTCCTTGTCGACAAGGGTTTGCTGACCCAAATCGGCGATCAAATTGGTCATGTCGGTCATTCGGTGGGCGAGAAAGCCTCGGAGTTGGTTGTCAATGCCATGGGGTTTCTGGGCGTGCCGTACCGGCGCGGCGGCAACACGCTGGAGACCGGCTTCGATTGCAGCGGTTTCGTACGTGCCATGTACCAGCAAACCGTGGGGCTTATCCTGCCCCGCAGCGCCGACCAGCAGGCCGCCGCCACGCAGACCATCGAGAAAGGCGAGTTGCGACCCGGTGACCTGGTATTTTTCAACACCATGCGGCGGGCCTTCAGCCACGTGGGCATCTACATCGGCGACAACAAGTTCATCCACTCGCCCAGGTCGGGCGCCGAAGTGCGCGTCGAGGACATGCGTCTGGGCTATTGGCAAACGCGATTCAATGGCGCGCGCCGCGTGGAAACTTCAGCTGCCCAGCCTTGATGGCGCTGGCTGACAGCGCGCGTTCGCGCCGCATCCCGCAACCGTCTGGTTGTGGCAGCACCCGGTAATCTGCCGACGTCAGCCGGCGCATCGTGCGCTCAGGTCGATGCAGTCTTCGGTTTGCCCGCCACATAACGGGCGGCGCGCACCACGCTGAGAATGGCGCGCACCACGACCTCCGGCCGATCCTGGTGAACGTTGTGGCCGGAATCATCCAGAACCTTGATTCGGCCGAGCTTGGACATTTTCGCCATGCGCTGCTGGCTTGCTGCCCACACCTTGCTCAGACCGCGTGGCCACTTGCTCGTCGCATTGCTTTGTGTCAAGACGATCAATGGCACGGCCGGAAACTTGCCTGCCCGGCGGGTCTGTTTGAGGGTCAGCGGAGCGGCCTGGAGTTCGGCGCGCGCGGTTGGCGACAACATGGCAAGCAGTGCCTCGGGCGGTTCGTAGAGCAGCCGGGGAACGCCCAATTGCCGGCAACGCTGTGTGAACTCCGCGTGTCGCGCGTCGACCAGCACCACGCCGGCAACCTCGTCAGGAAAGCTTTTCGCATACAGCTTCATGAATGTGCCGCCCAGGGAGTGGCCGACCAGCACATACGGCGGTGCGATACCCTCGGTCTGCAGCATGGCCCGCAGTTCAAGCACGATCTGCAGGCCATCGCGCGACTGGTCCGACGCCTCGCTCTGCCCGTATCCGGCCCGGTCATACACGACTGCACGGGTTGCGGCGCTGACGTTATTGAATACCGGCCCCCAGGTTCGCTTGCCGTGGCCGAGCCCGGATTCGAACACCACGGTCGGCGACCCGTGGCCAGCCACCACGATCGAACGGATTCCCATCGGAGTGCGGCTGAAAGTCGCATGCGGCAAAGTGGCGGTTTGGGCCGCGGGACGGCGCAACACGCGTTGCAACAGCGACAAGCGCGGTTTCGTCGCGGCTTTCCTGGGCTTGTCCTTGGCACGCTGCGCCGCCTTGCCGTCAGTGCCGGCCAGGCTGACCAACTCCGCTTGCGGGGCATCGAACCGCCCCAGGAGACGCAACTTGGTTGCCATGCTTATCGTCGTGCCGGCGGCAGGTCGGTGCAGCTGCCATGCGCGACTTCGGCCGCCATGCCAATGCTCTCCCCCAGAGTCGGATGGGGATGGATCGTCTTGCCGATGTCCACGGCGTCGGCGCCCATCTCGATGGCCAGCGCAATTTCACCGATCATGTCGCCGGCGTGGGTCCCGACCATGCCACCGCCCAGGATCTTGCCATGGCCATGGGCCTCGGCCGAGTCGTCAAACAGCAGTTTGGTGAAACCCTCGTCGCGGCCATTGGCGATTGCCCGGCCCGACGCGGTCCACGGGAACAAGCCCTTCTTGACCTTGATCCCTTGGGCCTTTGCCTGGTCTTCGGTCAGACCAACCCAGGCCACTTCGGGGTCGGTATACGCGACGCTGGGAATCACGCGGGCATTGAACGCGGCGCTGGCCAACTGCGGGTTCCCCTGCAATTCGCCGGCAATCACCTCGGCCGCGACGTGCGCTTCGTGCACCGCCTTGTGGGCCAGCATCGGCTGGCCAACGATGTCGCCGATGGCAAAGATATGCGCTACGTTGGTCCGCATCTGTATGTCCACGTCGATGAAGCCGCGTTCGGTCACCGTGACACCGGCCTTGTCGGCGCCGATCTTGTTGCCGTTCGGCGAGCGACCCACAGCCTGCAGCACCAGGTCGTAGGTTTGTGGCGCGGGCGCCGCGCCGGCACCGTCCGCGGCGGCGAACGTCACCTCGATCCCGGCCGCCGTGGCCTTGGCCCCGACGGTCTTGGTCTTGAGCATGATGTTGTCAAAGCGCGGCGCGTTCATTTTTTGCCACACCTTGACCAGGTCCCGGTCGGCGCCCGGCATCAGCCCGTCGAGCATTTCGACCACGTCTAGTCGGGCCCCGAGGGTGCTGTAGACGGTACCCATCTCCAGGCCAATGATGCCGCCGCCCAGGATCAGCATGCGCTTGGGCACGTCCTTGAGCGCCAGCGCACCGGTGGAATCGACGACACGCGGATCGTCCGGCATGAAAGGCAGCCGCACCGCCTGTGACCCGGCGGCAATGATGCATCTGCGAAACGCGATGGTCTGCTGCTTGCCGGTCTTCTCCTGCGCCGATCCGGTCGTTTCTTCCACCTGCAGGTGGTTGGGCCCGACAAAGGCGCCATAACCCCGGACCGTGGTGACCTTGCGCATCTTGGCCATGGCCGCCAGACCGCCGGTCAGTTTGCCGACCACTTTCTCCTTGTGGGCGCGCAGTTTGTTCAAGTCGACGGTCGGCGCCGCAAAACTGACGCCCATCGATTCGAAATGCCGGACTTCGTCCATCACCGCGGCCACATGCAGCAGCGCCTTGGAAGGAATGCAGCCAACGTTCAGGCAGACGCCGCCCAGGGCGCTGTAACGCTCGACGATCACGACTTTGAGTCCCAGGTCTGCGGCCCGGAACGCGGCCGAATATCCGCCCGGCCCCGCGCCGAGCACCAGCACATCGCAGTCGAGGTCGACAGCGCCGGTAAAAGTAGCGGCCGGCGCCGGGGCGGTCGCGCCCGCCACGGGCAGCGGTGCAACAGCCGGCGCCGTCTGCCCATGGGAAGCTGGCGCGGCTGCGGCAACCGAAGGTGCAGGGGCTGCGGCGGCCTGCACGGCGTCAAGCAGCAGAATGACCGATCCTTCCTTGACCTTGTCACCCAGCGCCACTTTCATTTCCGTGACCACACCTGCGTGCGAAGCCGGAATCTCCATCGACGCCTTGTCGCTCTCCACCGTGATCAGCGACTGCTCGGCCGCGATCGTGTCTCCGACCTTGACCATCAATTCGATCACCGTGACCTCTGCGAAATCGCCGATGTCAGGGACTTTGACTGCTACTTGTGCCATGTGAAGTTCCTATTGTTCAATTGGATCGTGAACCGGTCAACCGATCGACCTGCGGGCTGATCGGGCTCGGCCGCGGGCAGCGGGTCGTGGTGCCGATGACACCAGCCCAGCCTTGCGCGCCACCGCGACCACCGGCATCCACATCCTGCTACAGCAGCACGCGACGGAAATCGCCCAGGATCTGGCCAAGGTAGACGTTGAATCGCGCCGCCGCCGCGCCATCGATCACCCGGTGATCCCAGCTCAGCGACAGAGGCAACATGAGGCGCGGGACAAAGGCCGATCCGTTCCAGACTGGCTCGGTGGTGGACTTGCAGACACCCAGGATGGCGACTTCCGGGGCATTGATGATCGGTGTGAAGTAGCGCCCGCCGATGCCGCCCAGCGACGAGATCGTGAAGCAGGCGCCCGTCATCTCGCCGGGGCTGAGCTTGCCGTCGCGCGCCTTCTTGGCCAGCTCGCCCATCTCCTGGGATATCTGCATGATGCCCTTCTTGTCGGCATCCCGGATCACCGGCACCATCAGGCCGTTCGGCGTGTCGGCGGCGAAGCCGACATGGTAGTACTGCTTGAGCACCAGCTGGTCGCCATCGATCGAGGCGTTGAACTCCGGGAACTTGCGCAAGGCGGCGACGCAGGCCTTGATCAGGAAGGCCAGCATCGTGACCTTCACGCCCGACTTTTCGTTTTCCTTGTTGGTGGAAACCCGGAATGCCTCCAGGTCGGTGATGTCGGCATCATCGTGGTTGGTGACATGCGGGATCATCACCCAGTTGCGGTGCAGGTTGGCGCCGCTGATCTTCTTGATGCGCGACATGTCCTTGCGCTCGACCGGACCGAATTTGGTGAAGTCGACCTTGGGCCAGGGTATCAGCCCCAGAGCGGCTCCATCGGCGCCAGCGCCCGTGCCAGCCGCCGTTCGGGCTTGTGCAGCCGCGACAGTCTGACTGGCTCCACTCATCACCGATCGCGTGAACGCCTGCACATCGGCTTCGACGATCCGGCCCTTCGGTCCGCTGCCCTTGACCTCAGCCAATGGCACGCCCAATTCACGAGCGAACTTGCGCACCGACGGCGAAGCGTGCGGCAAGTCGCCTTTGGGTGCCACGGTCGGATCGTGCGCGGGGACCGGCGCCGCAGGCACCGGCGCGGCCATGGCGCCGGCTGGAGCCGGCGCAGTCGCAGCGGTTGCGCCGGGCACCGCCGCCGGTGCCGCCGGTGCAGCCGATGCAGCAGCGCTTGCCACCGGCGCCCGGTCTGATGCCACGGTGCCCTCGAGTACGGCCAGCAGGTCACCGATATTGACCTTGTCGCCGAGTTTCACTTTCAGCTCCTTGATCACGCCGGCCGCACTCGATGGGATCTCCATCGACGCCTTGTCCGACTCCACCGTGATCAGTGACTGCTCGAGCTTGACCGTATCTCCGGTCTTGACCATGACCTCGATCACGGTCACATCCTTGAAGTCGCCGATGTCGGGCACCCGCACTTCCACCGGACCAGAAACCGCCGCGGGCACCGGCACCGGTGCAGGCGGCGCTGCCGCAGCCACCTTTTCGGGCAGCGCGGCCTGGACCGGTGCTGCCGCGCCTGGTTGCGGCGCGGCGCGCTCGCCTGCCGCCTCCAGTACCACGACGATCGAGCCCTGCTTGACCTTGTCGCCCAGCTACACCTTGTGTTCCGCCACGGTTCCGGCAGGGCTCGACGGAATCTCCATCGACGCCTTGTCGGACTCCACGGTGATCAGCGACTGCTCGGCTTTGACCGTGTCGCCGGCTTTCACCAGCAATTCAATCACCGTCACCTCATCGAAGTCCCCAATGTCGGAAACCTGTACTTCCATCAACGCCATCTTCTTGCCTCCAGAATGAGTTGTCGCCAGCGCCGGCACCGCGCAGGTGCGGCACCGGCCGTCGTTTATGCGTAAAGCGGGTTGACCTTGTCGGCGTGGATGCCGTATTGCTGGATC
>JANMYG010000202.1:0-8310 GCA_031381865.1 Betaproteobacteria bacterium
TGGCGCCCGACTGGTGTTGTCCGACGTGGCCGCGCTGCGCATCACCGATGGCCCGCCGATGCTGCGCAGCGAGAACGCACGCCTGTCGGGCTGGGTCTATGTGGATATCCGGGGCCGAGACCTGAGGTCGGCGGTGCGGGACATGCAGCGCACGGTCGGCGAGAAGGTGCAACTGCCGCCGGGTTACTCGATCTCGTGGTCGGGGCAGTTCGAGTTTCTCGAACGCGCCACCGCCAGGTTGAAGATCGTGCTGCCGTTCACGCTGGTGATCATCTTCATCCTGCTGTATCTGGCGTTCAAGCGCTTCGACGAGGCGATGCTGATCATGCTGACCCTGCCGTTCGCGCTGGTCGGCGGCATCTGGCTGTTGTACCTGCTGGCTTACAACCTGTCGGTCGCGGGCGCGGTGGGATTTCTGGCGCTGGCCGGCGTCGCGGCCGAGTTCGGTGTCATCATGCTGCTGTACCTCAAGCAGGCGTGGGACGCACGCGTGGCGCAGGGCAGGACCAGCCATGCCGACCTGCTGGACGCGATCCGCGAAGGCGCCGTGTTGCGGGTGCGGCCCAAGGCCATGACGGTGGCCGTGATCCTGGCCGGGTTGTTGCCGATCAGGTGGGGCAGCGGCACCGGGTCGGAGGTGATGCAGCGTATCGCCGCGCCGATGGTCGGCGGCTTGGTCACGGCGCCGCTGCTGTCGATGTTTGTCATTCCAGCGGTCTATTTGTTGATGCGCCGGCGGCGTGAACAACGGTTGGAGCAGGCGCAGGCGCCGGCGCAGCCCACGGCCGCGACCGCGACCTAGGGTTTCCAGGCGAACACGATGGACATACTTGCACATGCACTGTGGGCCGGGGCTGGCGTCGCGCTGTTGCACCGGCGCCGGCCGATGGCGGCGCGCACCGCCGCGTGGACGGTCGCTCTGGCGGCGCTGCCGGACATTCCGCACCTGCTGCCGATGCTCGGCTGGTCGATCTTCGGTGACGGCTCGTTCGCCGCCCTGCAGGCCTATTCCACGGCGGTCCCAGGCCAGGAGCCGCCCATGCCGCCCTGGGTCGACCTGTTGTCGCACCATCTGCATTGCACCTTCCACAGCGCCGTGGTGGCGGCACTGGTCACCGCATTGCTGTGGTTCCGCCTGCGCAGCCTGTGGATTCCGCTGCTGGGCTGGTGGTCGCATATCCTGATCGATGTCTTCACCCATTCAATCGACTACTACCCGGCGCCGATCCTGTATCCGTTCACGCGGGTCGGTTTCGACGGCGTGGCATGGAACACGCCATGGTTCATGGGGTTGAACTACCTGGCGCTGGTGGCGGTCTACCTGTGGTTGTGGCGCAGCCGGAACACCGCCCGGGGGCCGTGATGCCGGTCACAGGTGAGCCGATGCGCTGCGGCGCAAACCGGGTGTTTCCCGGCTTCAAAGGAGTCAAAAGATGCCCGCTGGCGTGGCTTATGCATTGAGTGCGGCGTTGTTGTTCGGTCTGGGCACGCCGTTGGCCAAATTGCTGCTGGTGGCGGTGCATCCCCTGATGCTGGCGGCCTTGTTGTACCTGGGCTCGGGCCTGGGGCTGGCGTTGTGGCGTTTGCTGAGGCGCGACGCCACCCAATTGCCACGTGGGTCGGAATGGGCGTGGCTGGTCGCGGCGATCCTGGCCGGTGGTGTGGCCGGGCCGGTGTTGCTGATGCTGGGCCTGGCCGGATTCAGCGCGTCCGGCGCGTCGCTGCTGCTCAACAGCGAAGGGGTGTTCACCGCGCTGCTGGCCTGGTTCGTCTTCAGGGAAAACTTCGACCGGCGTATCGCCCTGGGCATGTTGGCGATCGTGTGCGGCGCCGTGGTACTCGCGTGGCCTGCCGACGCGGGCGCGGCTTCAGGCGGGCTGGCATCGGCCGGACTGATCGTGGCTGCCTGCCTGGCGTGGGCGATCGACAACAACCTGACGCGCAAGGTGTCGTTGTCGGACGCAGGTTTCATCGCGATGACCAAGGGCCTCAGCGCCGGGGCAGTGAACCTGGCGCTGGCCCTCGGTGCCGGTGCCGGTTTTCCAGCGTGGCCGGTCGCAGCGCAGGCCGCTTTGCTGGGTTTTGCCAGTTACGGCGTGAGCCTGGTGTTGTTCGTTCTCGCGCTGCGGCACCTGGGCACGGCGCGCACCGGCGCCTATTTTTCGGTGGCGCCTTTTGCCGGGGCGCTGGTCTCGGTTCCGCTGCTGGGTGAACCGGTCACCGCAGCGCTGGCGGCGGGCGGCCTGCTGATGGCGATCGGCGTGGTGCTGCACCTGCGCGAGCGGCATGCGCACGAACACGAACACGCAGCCATTGAGCATGAGCACGAGCATGTGCACGGCGCCGACCCGCACCACATGCATACACACGAACCCCCGGTAGCGGACGGCGTGCGCCACGGCCATCCGCACCGCCACGCGCCGCTGCGCCACGACCACGCCCATTTTCCGGACGCCCACCACCGGCATGGGCATGAATGAGTCCTACTTTTTGAGCGGCTCGATCGTGATCACGGTGTAGGCTCCGTTGATCTTTTCAGCCGTGAACTGGACCTTGTCGCCGGCCTTGACCTTCTCCAGCACGGCCGGGTCCTTGACCTGGAACACCATGCTCATGGGCGGCATGTCCAGGTTCTTGATCTCGCCGTGTTTGAGCGTGATTTTCTTTGCGTCCATATCGACCTTGCGCACTTCGGCCTCCGCCAGCGGCAGGGTGGCCTGTGCAAGAACGGCCGATGCGGTCAACAACGCGAGCAGGGGGGCTATTACTTTCATGGAAATCCTCTTGGTGGTTCAGTGATAACGGCAGGGCGACCGGTCGGTTGACGCCAACTGGCCCCGGTCATGTCATTTGGCGGCGACCGTGATCGTTCCGACCATGCCGGCCTGGAAGTGGCCGGCGATCAGGCAGGCGAATTCGAAATTGCCCGCTTTGTTGAAGGTCCAGATGATCTGTCCGGTCTTGCCCGGTGGCACGTGCGCCATGTAGGGCTCGGAATGCTCCATGGTCGGGAACTTGAGCATCAACGCGGCATGGTCCTCGAGTTCCTTCCTGGTTCCGATGACGAACTCGTGCAATTGTTTGCCGTCGTTCCTGAGCACCAGCTTCAGGGTGTCGCCTTGCTTGAAATCCATCTTTTCGGGCGAGAAACGCATCTTGTCGGTCATCGACACCGTGATGGTGCGCGTGACGGCCTTCGGTTCACCGGCGATGCCCCAGGATGTTTGTTCCATCTTGACGGGGCCGGCCTTCTGGGCATGGGCCGCGTCGCCATGGGCGTAAGCGAAGGAGCTGGCGCCCAGGATCAGGGCGGTCAAAATGGAGGCAGCAGTTTTTTTCATGGTGTTCATGGATTGAAGTTTCAGAAGATCGGGTGATTGGGTTTGTTGGCTGGATTGGACGGAAAAGATCCGGTGCTGGCTCGTTGGATTTTTCGATAACCAGGACACTGTTCGCCCTGAGCCCTTCGACAGGCTCCCTTCGACAGGCTCCCTTCGACAGGCTCCCTTCGACAGGCTCCCTTCGACAGGCTCAGGGCGAACGGACAATCACTTGCCATCGATTTGGAAAGGATCAATAGTTGTTCACAGGACACTCCTTCAGTGGTTCTTGTGTGCCGCGGCGCCCGGCTTGCGCACCTTGACTTCGACCGGCGTGGTCACGACTTGCCCGGTATCGGGGTTCTGCAACCCGGTGACCAGCCCGTTGCCGGATTCCAGTTCCGACTTGAAACGCGCCGCTTCAGGCAAGGCGCCGTTCCATTCGAAGGCCTGCGTGCCGGGTGGCTGCTTGAACCAGCCCGGGTCCTTGTAGTCGCCGCTCGCCTGTTCGCGGCGCACCTTGAGCATGCTGAACATGCCGCCCATCTCGACCGGGCCGTAGGGTCCGGTGCCGGTCATCATGGGCAGGGTCTGGTCGGGAATGGGCATCTGCATCTCGCCCATGTCGGCCATGCCGCGTTCGCCCATCACCATGTAGTCGGGCACCAGTTTCTGGATCTTGCGCACCAGCCCACGGTGGTCGACACCGATCATGTTCGGTACCGTGTGGCCCATCGGGTTCATGGTGTGGTGGCTCTTGTGGCAGTGGAAGGCCCAGTCGCCTTCTTCGTCGGCGACAAATTCGATCTGGCGCATCTGCCCCACCGCCACATCGGTCGTCACCTCGGGCCAGCGGGTCGATTTCGGGGTCGGGCCGCCATCGGTTCCGGTGACCACGAACTCGTGCCCGTGCAGGTGGATCGGGTGGTTGGTCATGGTCAGGTTGCCCATGCGGATACGCACCTTGTCGCCCAGGCGCACGTTGAGCGAGTCGATGCCCGGGAAGGCGCGGCTGTTCCAGGTCCACAGGTTGAAGTCCAGCATCGTGTTGGGCATCGGCGTGGTGCTGCCGGGGTCGATGTCGTAGGCGTTGAGCAGGAAACAGAAGTCGCGCTGCACCTCGTCGATCAATACATGTCTCGCCTTCGGATGGGTGACCCAGAAGCCCATCATGCCCATCGCCATCTGCGTCATCTCGTCAGCGTGCGGGTGGTACATGAAGGTGCCGGGACGACGCGCCACGAACTCGTAGACGAAGGTCTTGCCGACCGGGATCTGCTTCTGGTTCAGGCCACCTACACCGTCCATGCCGTTGGGCAGGCGCTGGCCGTGCCAGTGGATGGTGGTGTGTTCGGGCAGCTTGTTGGTGACGAAGATGCGCACCCTGTCCCCCTCGACCACCTCGATGGTCGGGCCGGGGCTCTGGCCGTTGTAGCCCCACAAGGTGGCTTTCATGCCCGGGCCGATCTCGCGGATGACCGGTTCGGCCACCAGGTGGAACTCCTTCACGCCGGCGTTCATGCGCCAGGGCAGGGTCCAGCCGTTGAGCGTGACGACCGGGTTGTAGGGGCGGCCGGTCTGGGGCACCAGCGGTGGCGCCGTGTCGGGTTTGCCCATCGTCACCGGTTCGGGCAACGCAGCCATCGCCACCTTGCTGACAGCTGCCGCGGCGACGGCCGTGATGGCCGCTCCGCCGAAAAATTTACGTCGATCCATGAATGGGACTTTCGGTGTTGGTATGCATCGGCGGGTGCTGCGCGCGTCAGTGCGCGGCGGCCGCGGCTTCGGTGCCGGCGCCCGCGCCGGCCTTCATGCCGGCCAGGGCGCCGGGCGAGGTGCCGGTGAGCGCGGTTTGCAGGTCTGCCTCGGCCAGCCAGAAGTCGCGCTGCGCTTCGATCGCGCTGTTGACGGCCATGATCTGCATGCGGGTATCGGCCAGCAGGTCCCACACGCTGGCCAGCATGCCGTTGTAGCGCAACACGATCTCGTCGTTGATGAACTTGCGCAGCGGCACCACCTCGTCGCGGTAGTGGCGCGCGATGTCGTACGCGGTGCGGTAGCCGTGGTAGGCCTCGCGCGCTTCCGAACGCGCCCGCACGGCCACGTCGCGCACGCGTGCGGCCGACTGCAGGTACAGCGCCTGCGCCCGCGCGTCGCGCGCGCCACCCCAGTCGAAGATAGGCAACGGCAACTCCAGTTCCCAGCCGCGCCGGGTTTCCCGGGTCAGTGCCGCGTTGTCGAACGTGGTGTTGCGCGAATAGGCCAGTGTCATGCCGTCCACATAACCCAGCACCTTGTTCAGGCCCATCTGGTCGGCCACGTAGGCCGACTCGGCCAGGGCGGAGCGCACGTCGGGCCGTTCGCGCAGGGCCCGGCCTTCGATGTCGGTCATGGCGCTCGCAGCCGTGGGCAGGTCCGGCAGCCGCTCGGCCAGCGTGAAACCAGTCTGTTGCCCCCACACGCCCATCAGGCGGATCAGCTTTTCACGTTCGCCAAACGCCGCCTGTTGTGCGCGCGCCAACTGTGCCGTGGCGTCGGCCAGGAACATCTGCTCGCGCGCCTGCTGCAATTTGCTCCAGTTGCCCACGCGCGCCATGCGCCGCGCCAGTTCGCCACTGGCCTCGGCCGCCTCCTTGACGTCGGCCATGTAGGCCGCGGTCTGTTGTGCCGCGACCGCCGTGATCCAGGCCTTGCGCGTGTCGGCGGCGAGTTTGACCACCTCTTGCGCGGCCTGCAGTTTGGCCAGTTCATGCTGCTGGGTTTGCCACTGCGCCTGCCACGGCAGCATCAGCAACCCGATCAGGTTGAAGGTGAGCATGCGCTCGATCTCCACCGTATCACCGGCTTTGAAGCGGCCGAGGGCAAAGTGCGGGTTGGGCGGGTTTCCGGCTTGTACCCGCAACGCATCACTCACGCCCAGCGTGGCCAGCGAAGCCTGCAGGCCGGGGTTGTTGAGCAGGGCGATACGCACCGCGGATTCGGCGCTGAGCGGCGCGGCGAGCAGACTCGTGATGGTGGCGCTGGTCGCCGCCTGCGCGCCGCTGCCGGTGGCGAGTTCGGCGCTCACCGGGCCGGTCTTGCCGGCGGTGAGCCGCTGCAGGTCGGCCACGCCGCCATCGGGCGACAGCGTGGCGCAACCGGCCAGGAAAACCACGGCGCAGGCGACGGCACTGCGTCGGACGAATCTTCCGAACCCCGTGTCATGGGATATTTTCATGGTCGTATTCATGGTTTGGCGGCCCCGGCGCCGGTGGCTGGCGCAGGCGCGGCATGGGGCATGGGCATGGGCATTGGCATCGACGCTTGCCCCTTCTTCTGCTCCTGGGCCGCTTCCCACTTGAGGATGTCGACGTGGCCGTTGGTGAACTGGCCGACCGCGCCATTGGCGGCCTTCCAGTCGGTCGACTCCATTTCCACTCCGGTGGCTGTGTCGGCAAACACCGACCGGTACACCACGGCGGGTACCTGCGCGGCAGGGTCTGCGGCGCCAGGCTGCGCCGACACCCAGCCGGGCACAGCCGCGAACGCGCTTATCAACAAGAACAGGCTCTTCATCTGAAACTCCAGAACAGCTAGGCAAGTGGTCGAAGGACCACGCTGGTGCGCACCGATCAGCCCTGGCGGGCGAATTGCGGACGAACTAAGGCTGGGAGAATCAGGAAATAGGTGGCTTCAGGCGCAGTGCGCGTTCGGCACTGGTGAAGCTTGGCGCGGCGGACTGCGGCGCCACTTTGGCGATGGGTGTCGCAGTGCCAGCCAACGAGGGCAGCAACAATGCCACCGAATAACATGCCTGGCACACGACGCACGACTGGCAATGCGAACTGTCGGACGAGGAGGCGCTTTGCGTGGCACTGTGCCCGGCACAGTCGGGTGCGGCCGTCTGGGCGCTGGCGGGGTCGGATACCGCATGGTCATGCCCCGGCGCCCCCGGTGTATCGGCATGGGCACCGCCGTACTGGGCCACGGGGCTTTGCTGCACCGCGGCTACCGCCGCCATCTGGGTCGCCATCGCATCGCCGGCCCAACCGCGCAAAGGCATCAGGGCGATCAACAGGGCGAGGAGGAAATGGCGCACGGCGCGATCATAACGGCATTCGAAGAACCTTGACACAGGGCAGGCTTTCGCCCGGCCCGGCGGCCTTTATGCCATTGGATTGACTTACATTAACAACCCGGCGGCGCAGCCTGTGTGCCGCCCAACACCCACCCGACGTTGCCCGCAAGCGTCCCCGACCATGCGCCACCTCCTTGCTCTGCTGACTGTTCTGGTATGGGGGCACGGTGCGGCCCAGGCCGCGCCACCGGGCGTTTTCCTGGAAGACCTCACCAGCGTGGAAGTGGCCGCCGCCATCCGCGACGGACATACGACCATCATCATCCCGGTCGGTGGTACCGAGCAGAACGGCCCGCACATGGCACTGGGCAAACACAATGCCCGCGCCCGGGTGCTGGCGGGCCGGGTGGCGCAATTGCTCGGCAACGCCATCGTCGCCCCGGTGGTGGCCTACGTGCCCGAAGGCAATATCACGCCGCCGACCGAACACATGCGCTTCGCCGGTACGATTTCGGTTCCCGAGGCGGCCTTCAAGAGCATTCTGGATGCCGCTGCCCGTGGCTTCAGGCAACACGGCTTTCGCGACATCGTGCTGCTGGGCGACCATGGCGGCTACCAGGCTGCACTCAAGGCGGTGGCGACCAACCTGAACCGCGATTGGGCCAAGTCACCGGTACGGGCGCATTTCGTCGGCGAGTACTACCAGGCGACCCAGAAGGCTTATATCGACGCCTTGAAGGCCAAGGGCGTCACCGACGCCCAGATCGGCACCCATGCCGCGACGGCGGATACCTCGCTGCTGATGGCGATCGAGCCTTCACTGGTGCGGCCGGAGCTGTTCGCAACCGCCGCGCGCGAGGGGCGAGCCGCAGGCGCCTACGGCGACCCGCGACCATCGAGCGCTGCGCTGGGGCAACTCGGTGTGGATGCGGT
>JANMYG010000205.1:0-9587 GCA_031381865.1 Betaproteobacteria bacterium
CCAATCCGGACCTGCGCGGCACTTTCATGACGCTCAATTCAGCGGTGCAGTCGGTCGCCATGGGCGCGGCGGCATTTATCGGCGGCAACATCATCACGCGCGACAGCCACGGCCTGGTGCAGCACTCTTGGGTGGCGGCCACAGTGGGCGCGTGCGCGAGCCTGGCCACGGTCTGGGTCGCGGGTCGACTCGATCTGCGCATCCCGCCAGCCACTGGGCGTTCGACCAGTACCGTTGCCGAGCACACTGCCAGGACCACGTGAACCCGGCCGATCCGCGCCTGCGCGGCGCCGGAATTCGGAAAAAACGCGGCCGGGGTTGCGATTGGGGATTGCTTTTGTCCGGCGTCCGGTGCATAGTGAAATCGTTGTCTGCATTTCTACTCCCCCCACCATCGGTTTCTCCGCCGCACGCGTTCTGCATGCGGCTTTTTCAACGGCAAGCGCAACAGGAGGATATCCATGAACTTGACGATCAGCGGTCATCACCTCGAAGTCACCCCGGCCCTGCGAAATTATGTAACGACCAAGCTCGATCGAATAACCCGCCACTTTGACCAAGTTGTAGATGTCAAGGTCCTTCTCACGGTGGAGAAACAAAAGGAAAAGGAACGAAGGCAGCGCGCCGAGTGCAATATCCACGTCAAAGGCAGCGACATGTTCGCCGAGAGTTCCCACGCGGATCTGTACGCGGCCGTGGATGAATTGGTGGACAAGCTCGATCGGCTGGTGGTGCGCCACAAGGACCGTTTGCAAGACCACCACCACGAAGCGCCAAAGCGCCTGATGTAGGGCCAAGCCCCGCGAATGCCCGTCAACCGCCCGACTTCCGGGCGGTTTTTTTGTGTGCATAATCTGCAACCGACCCATGAACCGACTCGCATCCATCCTGCCGCCTGCGCAAGTGCTTGTGCGCGTCGATGCCACCAGCAAGAAGCGTGCCTTCGAAGAGGCCGGATTGCTGTTCGAGAACCTGCACGGCCTGAGCCGCTCGCTGGTGACCGACAGCTTGTTCTCGCGGGAACGCCTTGGTTCCACCGGCCTGGGCCACGCGGTGGCCATACCGCATGGACGCATCAAGGGTCTCAAGGCCCCGATGGCGGCCGTATTCCAGCTTGCCAGCGCGATCGGTTTCGACGCACCCGACGACCAACCGGTGCGCTTGCTGATCTTCCTGCTGGTCCCCGAAGCGGCGACCCAGAAGCACCTTGAAATATTGTCCGAGATCGCCGAATTGCTCAGCGACGCCCCCTTGCGCGACAAGATGAGCGCCAGCACCGACGCGACCGAGTTGCACGCCCTGATCTCGCAATGGCAGTCCGCGCAACTGGCTTGAGTCCCGCTTAGCGCCGGCCCGATCTGCCGTGAAACCCACCGTCGTCAGCGCCGACGTCCTGTTTGAAGAATTTCGTTCCCACCTGAAATGGCAATGGGTGGCTGGTCTGGGCGCGTCCGAGCGGCGGTTTGACGAGGTGGCGGTGCGGGCTGCCCGTTCCGGGGCAGACCTGGTCGGGTACCTGAACTACATCCACCCCTACCGGGTGCAGATTCTGGGCGTGCGCGAAATCGCATACCTGACCAACGCGACGCCCGAGGATTGCGCACGGCGCATTTCAAGAATCGTCACGCTCGAACCGCCGGTACTGGTGCTGGCCGACGGGCAGAACGCCCCGGAAGCGTTGTTGTCGATGTGCGAGCGAGCGCAGCTGCCCATGTTCGCGACCGAGGCGTCGTCGGCGTTCGTGATCGACGTGCTGCGGGCGTATTTGTCCAAGCACTTCGCGGACCGGGCGTCGATGCACGGCGTGCTGATGGACATACTCGGCATGGGTGTGCTCATCACCGGCGAGTCCGGGCTGGGAAAAAGCGAACTCGGCCTCGAACTCATATCGCGCGGCAACGGGCTGGTGGCCGACGACGCGGTGGACCTGTACCGGATCAACCAGACCACCATCGAGGGGCGCTGTCCAGACCTGCTGCAGAATCTGCTGGAGGTGCGCGGCATCGGCCTGCTCGACATCCGCGCGATCTTCGGCGAGACCGCGGTGCGCCGCAAGATGCGGCTCAAGCTCATCGTGCACCTGGTCCGGCGGGAGACGCTGGAGCGTGAATACGAGCGCATTCCGTACGAGCCCCTGACCCAGGACGTGCTCGGCATCGCGGTCCTGAAGGTCGTGATCCAGGTGGTTGCCGGACGCAATATCGCGGTGCTCGTGGAAGCCGCCGTGCGCAACACGATACTGCAGTTGCGCGGCATCGACACCTACCAGGAGTTTGTCGAGCGGCACCGCAAAGCCATGGGCGACTGACGGCGCTGCCCGGTGCGCTTGGCGGCGGCCCCGATCAGGTGCCAGTGCGCATCGACACGGGGCGGTTCGGACACTTGTCCTTGGTGCAGTTCGCGTAGAGGCTCAGGGCGTGGTCGGCGATGGTGAAGCCCTTGGACTTGGCGACCGCGTGTTGCCGTTTTTCGATTTCCGCGTCGTAAAACTCCTCCACGCGGCCGCAGTCCAGGCACACCAGGTGGTCATGGTGCTGCCCCTCGTTGAGTTCGTAGACCGCCTTGCCGCTTTCAAAATGGCTGCGGCTCAATATTCCGGCCTGCTCGAACTGGGTCAACACGCGGTACACCGTGGCCAGGCCAACGTCGGAGTGCCCGCCGAGCAGGACCCGGAACACGTCTTCCGCGGTCATGTGGCGCTGCGCGCCTTTCTGGAATATTTCGAGAATCTTCAGCCGCGGCAACGTGGCCTTCAGCCCCGTGCTCTTGAGTTCTTCGATGTTGGCCATGGCTGCTTTCTTCCTCTGGGGAACAGGATGCCGGCGGTGGCTCAGCGGCTACAATCCGGTGATCATATCGCCACCCTGCACACCATGCCCGATCCCGTCCGTCTGTTAGCCCGCCACGGCCTTGTGCTGGCCGTTTGCGCGGCGTTGGCGGGCTGCTCGAGCTTCGACGGTGCCAGCACGCGGCTGTCGGGCATGATCTCGCCATACCAGATCGACGTGGTGCAGGGCAATTTCGTGTCCAGCGAGCAGGTCGCCCTGCTCAAGACCGGCATGGGCCGCCAGGCAGTGCGCGACCTGCTGGGAACGCCGCTGCTGCAAAGCCTGTTCCATGCCGATCGCTGGGACTACGTGTTCACATTCAAACGCAAGGGCGAGGAACCGCAGTTGCGCAAGGTGACCGTTTTCTTCAAAAACGGCGCCCTGGAAAAGTTCGAGGCCGACGCGTTGCCCACCGAGGCCGAGTTCGTCGCCTCGCTGAACCCCGGTCGCAAAGCGGGCGCCGTCCCGGAACTGGAAGCGAGTGAAGAGTCGCTCAAGCAGTTTCCACCAGCCAGCAAGGCAGCCGAACCCAAGGCCCTGCCGCCGCTGCCTTCGACCTACCCGCCACTCGAACCGAACTCGCCCTGACCAGGGGCGTGAGGCCAAGTCGATGACCGCCGACACCAAGCGCAGGATCAGTATTGCCGGGGCGTCCGGGCGCATGGGGCGCATGTTGATCGAGGCCGTCCGCGCGAGCGACGACTGCGAACTCGTCGGCGCGCTGGATATCGCGGCCAGCCCGTTCATCGGCACCGACGCCACCGCGTTCGCCGGCACCACCAGCGGCGTGCTGATCACGTCCGACCTGCGGCGCGGGTTGAGCGGGGCCGACATCCTGATCGACTTCACGCGGCCCGAGGGCAGCCTGGCCCACCTGGCGGTGTGTCGTGAGCTAGGCGTGAACGCCGTCATCGGCACCACGGGCTTCAGCGCCGACCAGAAGGCGGCCATCGACATGGCGGCCAGGGACATCGCCATTGTCATGGCCCCGAACATGAGTGTGGGCGTCAACGTCACGCTCAAGCTGCTGGAGATGGCGGCCGGCGCGCTCGCCACCGGATACGACATCGAAATCGTCGAGGCGCACCATCGCCACAAGGTCGACGCCCCCTCGGGCACCGCGCTCAGGATGGGCGAGGTCATCGCGCAGGCGTTGGGCCGCGACCTCGCGGACTGCGCCGTCTACGGGCGCCACGGCCTGACCAGCGAACGCGATCCGTCGTCGATCGGTTTTGCCACCATTCGCGGTGGCGATATCGTCGGCGACCATACGGTGCTGTTCGCCGGCACCGGTGAACGCATAGAAATTACCCACAAGTCGTCCAGCCGGGCCACCTACGCGCAGGGCAGCCTGCGTGCGGCACGGTTCCTGGCCGGACGCACGGCGGGCCGGTTCGACATGTTCGATGTGTTGGGGTTGAACACGCCCGCCCGATGAATGTCCTGCAGCTTTTCCTGAACGGCGACGCCGTCAGCAAACTGGTCACCCTGTTGCTGCTGTTGATGTCGGTCGGGAGTTGGGTGGTCATATTCTGGAAGGGCTGGGTATTGCGCCGCGCCAGCGGCGACGTGCGCCGCAGCACGCTGGCGTTCTGGCAGTCGACCTCGTTCGACGACGGCCAGCGCAAGGCCGAGGCCTTCGACCGCGAAGCGCTGGTGGTGCCGCTGATTTCGGCCACGCGGATCGAGGCCGACGGCACGCTGGCGAGTGCTGGCGACAAGTCGCAACAACTGACGCGCGTGTTGCGCCAGCAGTTGCACGCGGTGCTGCACAAGCTGCAGTTCGGACAGGTCTTGCTGGCGACGGTCGGCTCCACGGCGCCGTTTGTCGGCCTGCTCGGCACCGTGTGGGGCATCTACCATGCGCTGATCGGCATCTCCAATGCGGGCCAGATCACGATCGACAGGATTTCCGGCCCCGTCGGCGAGGCCCTGATCATGACCGCGGCGGGGCTGGTGGTCGCGATTCCCGCCGTACTGGCATACAACGTGCAGGGCCGTTCGATCGGCCGGATAGAGGCCGACCTCGAAGGTTTTGCCCGCGACCTGCGCGAGTTGCTGCTCAGCCACTCGCCCGGCGCGCCGAGGCAACGCTGAGCCATGGCCTTCGGTCGCCTGGAACGCAGCAGCGGCGCGCCGCCGATGAGCGACATCAACATGACGCCGCTGATCGACGTGATGCTGGTGCTGGTCGTGATATTCATCATCACCGCCCCCCTGCTGGCCAGTTCGATCCGGCTCGACCTTCCCCGTACCGACGCGGCCACACCCAACGAGGCGCCCAAATTCGTGCTGCTGGTGGTGGACAAGTCCGGGCAGGCGTTCGTGGACGACAAGCCCGTGACGCGCGACGATCTGGCCACGTACTTGACGCGTGTCGCGGGCCAGAACCCGGATACCGAGGTGCAACTGCGCGCCGACGCGGCGGTGGCCTATGGCCGAGTGGTCGAGGTGATGGGCCTGGCCCAGAAAGCCGGTCTGGGCCGTATCGGCTTTGTCGCCGACGCCAAACCGGCGACCCGCTGAGGCCTGCAGCCGCGGCTGCCGTGCCAGGACCAGCCCGGGACGCGGCCGGGCCGGGTCCAACGCCTAGAATCGGGCGATCGCGGTATTTCAGCCGCGCGACCCCCGCCATGCAAGACAAATACGACCCTCTCGCCGTAGAGAAATCCGCCCAGCAGCACTGGAGCGCGAACGCGTCCTACCGTGTCACCGAAGACGCGTCGCGCAAGAAGTTCTACGCCTGCTCGATGCTGCCTTATCCGAGCGGCAAGCTGCACATGGGGCATGTGCGCAACTACACCATCAACGACATGCTGGCGCGTTACCTGCGCATGAAGGGCTTCAACGTCCTGATGCCGATGGGCTGGGACGCGTTTGGCCTGCCGGCCGAAAACGCGGCCCTGAAGAACGCAGTGCCACCGGCCAAGTGGACACTCGACAACATCGCCTGCATGAAGCAGCAGATGCAGGTTCTCGGGCTGGCGATCGACTGGAGCCGCGAGATCGCCACCTGCGATCCGGCCTACTACAAATGGAACCAGTGGCTGTTCCTGAAGATGCTGGAAAAGGGCATTGCCTACCGCAAGACGCTGGTGGTGAACTGGGACCCGGTCGACCAGACCGTGCTGGCCAATGAACAGGTGATCGACGGCAAGGGCTGGCGCACCGGCGCGGTGGTGGAGAAAAGGGAGATTCCGGGTTATTACCTCAAGATCACCGACTATGCCGAGGAACTGCTCGACAGCCTGCAACATGCATTGCCGGGCTGGCCCGAGCGCGTCAAGCTGATGCAGGAGAACTGGATCGGCAAGAGCGAGGGGGTGCGTTTTGCGTTTACGCACGATATCCATGACGTGTCGGGTGCCCTGATCGGCGGCGGCAGGATGTACGTCTTCACCACGCGCGCCGACACCATCATGGGCGTGACCTTCTGCGCCGTGGCCCCGGAACACCCGCTGGCGGTGCACGCCGCCAGAAAGAACCCGGCCCTTGCCGCTTTCATCGAAGAGTGCCGGCGTGGCGGCACCACCGAGGCGGAACTGGCCGTGCGGGAAAAGGCGGGCATGCGCACCGGGCTGTTCGTCAAGCATCCGCTCAACGGCCACCCGGTGGAGATTTGGGTCGGCAACTACGTGCTGATGGGCTACGGCGACGGCGCGGTGATGGGAGTGCCTGCGCACGACGAGCGCGATTTCATCTTCGCCCGCAAATACGGCATCCCGATCATCGAAGTGGTGCTGATCGACGGGCTGACCTACGACGATGACCAGTGGCAGGAGTGGTACAGCGACAAGCAGCGCGGCGTCACCATCAACTCCGACAGTTTCAGCGGCCTGTCGTACCGCGACGCCGTCAACGCGATCAGCCACGCGCTGCAGGTGCGTGGCCTGGGCGAGAAGAAGACCACCTGGCGCCTGCGCGACTGGGGCATCAGCCGCCAGCGCTACTGGGGCACGCCGATCCCGATCATCCACTGCCCGCAGCATGGCGCGGTGCCGGTACCGGCAAAGGACCTGCCGGTGGTGTTGCCGCAGGACTGCGTGCCGGACGGATCGGGCAATCCGCTGCATAACCACGCCGGATTCCATGCCGGCGTGCTGTGCCCGGTCTGCGGCGTGCCGGCGCGGCGCGAAACCGACACGATGGACACCTTCGTGGATTCGTCCTGGTACTACATGCGTTATTGCGACCCGCACAACGACCAGGCCATGGTCGGTGCCGGCGCGGACTACTGGATGCCGATGGACCAGTACATCGGCGGCATCGAACACGCGATCCTGCACCTGTTGTACGCGCGCTTCTGGACCAGGGTGATGCGCGACATGGGTCTGGTCAAGATCGACGAGCCGTTCACCAGGCTGCTCACGCAGGGCATGGTGCTCAACCACATCTATTCGCGCAAGAACGACAACGGCGGGGTCGAATATTTCTGGCCCCATGAAGTCGACGATGTGCACGACGACAACGGCAAGGTGGTCGCCGCCAAACGCAAGGTGGATGGATCGCTGGTGCGCTACGACGGCGTCGGCACCATGAGCAAGAGCCGGCACAATGGCGTCGATCCGCAGGACCTGATCGACAAATACGGCGCCGACACCGCGCGGCTGTACACCATGTTCACGGCGCCTCCCGAAGCCACGCTGGAGTGGAACGATGCGGCGGTCGAAGGCTCGTACCGCTTCCTGCGGCGGGTCTGGGGCTTTGCGGCCCGCCTGGAAGCGGCGCCGGGCGGCGCCATGCCGGCCGCCAAGGCAGGCCCGCGGCCGGCTTACGGGCGCGCCGCCAGCGCCCTGCGGCGCGAAGTCCATGCGGTGCTCAAGCAGGTGGATTACGACTACCAGCGCATGCAATACAACACCGTCGTATCAGGCGCGATGAAGATGCTCAACGCGCTGGAGGACTTCAAAGGCGAAGGCGCCCCGGCCGATGCGGCGGCCGCGCGCGAATGCCTCTCCATCCTGTTGCGTTGTCTGTATCCGGCGACGCCGCATATCGCGCACGCCTTGTGGGTGGCGCTGGAATATGACCGGTCGATGGGCGAATTGCTGGATGCCGCCTGGCCCGAGGTGGACCCGGCCGCGCTGCAGCAGGAAGAGATCGAGCTGGTGCTGCAGATCAACGGCAAGTTGCGCGGCGCGATCCGGGTGCCGGCCGGCGCGAGCCGGCGTGCCATCGAGGCCGCCGCGCTGCACAGCGAGGTGTTCGTCAAACTGGCGCATGGGGCCACCGTGAAGAAGATCATCGTGGTGCCCGGGCGGCTGGTGAACCTGGTGCTCTGATGCTGCGGCGCCGGTTGTTCCTGGCCCAGTGTTGCATCCTGCCGCTTGCGGCTTGCGGCTTTCGGCTGCGTGGCAGCACCGAAATGGCGTTCCGGTCGATCTACGTCAATGTCGCGGAAGGCTCGCTGCTGGGCAATGAGCTCAAACGCAACCTGGCGTCGTCGGGCGCGTTGCAGGTCGTCAGCGACGCGGCACTGCAGGCGCAAGCCCAGACCATACTTGACATCTTCGGCGAACAGCGCGAGAAGACCGTGGTCGGCGTCAATGCGTCGGGACAGGTGCGCGAGTTCCAGCTGCGCTTGCGCATGCGCTTCAAACTGCGTACGCCCCAGGGCCAGGAACTGATCCCGGAGACCGAGCTGCTGCTGCAACGCGATATCAGCTTCAACGAGTCCGCGGTGCTGGCCAAGGAGGCCGAAGAGGGCCTGATGTACCGCGACATGCAGACCGACATCGTGCAGCAACTGATGCGCCGCCTGGCGGCCGTGCGTTTGGCCTGATCCAGCTTGGCGCCCAAACACCTGCGCCGTTCTCGCATAGGTTGGCGGCCGCTGTCGGTGCCTGCGCCTGGCGGAATTTCGCGTGAATGCACAGGAGGAAAAACATGGGCACCCCTTTCATCGTCACCCTGGTCATCCTGACCGCCGTCGTGTTGCTGGCGGTCGCGATCTACAACAAGCTGGTGCGTTTGCGCAACGCGATCGGCAACGCCTTCGCGCAGATCGACGTGCAACTCAAGCGCCGGCATGACCTGATTCCCAACCTGGTGGAAACCGCGCGCAAATACCTGCAACACGAGCGCGAGACGCTCGAAGCCGTTATTGCCGCGCGCAACCAGGCGCTCTCCGCCGCCGGCAAGGCACGGGCCCACCCGGGCGATGCCGCGCCCATGGTGGCGCTGGGCGCGGCCGAAACCCTGCTCGGCGGCACGCTCGGGCGGCTGATGGCCGTGGCCGAGTCCTACCCCGAGCTCAAGGCCGACCAGACCATGCGGGACCTGTCCGAGGAACTGGCGTCGACCGAAAACCGGGTCGGCTTTTCGCGCCAGGCCTACAACGACGCGGTGCTGGACTACAACAACGCCACCCAGCAGTTCCCGGCCAACCTGGTGGGCGGCTGGTTCGGCTTCAAGGCCGCCGCGATGCTGGAGTCCACCATGTCGGCGACGGAACGGACCGCCCCGAAGGTCAGCTTCTGAGCCTGCCCGCCACCCGGGCAACGGCGCTGACCCCTGCAGCCCATGCGGTTCCGGCAGCACCAGGATGATGCGCAGCGCGCGACGCGCCGGTTGTTGTGGCTGTTCATCCTGACGGTCACGCTCACCGTGCTGGCGGTCAACGCGGCGCTGGCGCTGGCGTGGGCAATCGGCAGCGGCATGTTGTTCGGTTTTCCGCGCTGGTTCTTCGAAACCAACACCGCCGTTGCGCTGGCCTTCATCCTGGGCGGCGGCGCGATGGAGACGATGCGGCTGCGCGAA
>JANMYG010000210.1:0-2485 GCA_031381865.1 Betaproteobacteria bacterium
GGGGGAGCGGCATCATAACGCGCGGCGCCGACCCGGCCCGCACGGCGTGGCCAACGCCGCGCCGCTGCAATGGTATGCTGCCAGCCCATGAAACTGATTGTCAAATGGTTGCTCAGCGCCAGTGCCCTGCTGGCGGTTGCCTACCTGTACGACGGCGTGCAGATCAACACCTTCACGACCGCCTTGGTGGCGGCATTCGTGATCGGACTTTTCAACACCATCCTGCGCCCGGTGCTGATCCTGTTGACGTTGCCGGTCACGCTGGTCACGCTGGGCCTGTTCCTGTTTGTCATCAATGCGCTGATGTTCTGGGCCGCGGCCGGTGTGATGGACGGCTTCAAGGTGACTGGATTCGGGGCGGCGCTGCTCGGCTCGCTGATCTACTCGGTGTTCGGGCTGGTGATCGAATCAGCGCTCGAGCGCCTGTTCTCGAAGCAATAACTGAACCTGCCGCGCCCGGGTATCGATGATCGACGCCTCGAAGTGGTCGACACCGGCCGCACCCGAGGCACTGCGGACCATCGATTGCGCCGCCTTGAAGCGGTCCATCGCTGCCGCATAGTCGAGTTGCGCCACCTGCGCCTCGGCTTCGGCGCGCACCGCGCGCAGCGGTTGTCCTTGCGCGGCGCTGGCGCTTGCCAGCAACTGCCACGCCGCTGCGTCCCTGGGGTGCAGCGCTACCCATGCCTGCAGGCCGGAGGCCGCTTCCGCCGCCCGACCCTGAACGAGCCGGGTTTGCGCCGTGAGCAGCAGTTCCGGCCGGCCGCGCCGGGCCAGCTCCGGCGCCGGCTGCCCTGACAACAACGCCACCTCGACCGCCAGCAGGCGCGCCAACCGCGCGGCGTCGGCGTCCGCCGCGGTCGACGTCGAAAGCCGTGCCAGCATGGCCTGCGCCGAGGTGAAATCGCGCAACCTGGCAGCCGCCAGCGCCCCCGCGTACAGGACCGCCACCGCCCGCGCGGGTGGCAACACGCCCGGCGCCGCACTGCTCGCCTCCGCGACCCATTGGCGCAAGGTATCGACGCCGGGGTTGGACAAGACACGCGCGCGCGCGCTGATGATCGCGTGCTCCAGCGCCATGTCCACGTTCGCAACCGGCATTGCGCCAACCGGTTGGCGTGCCTGGATATCGGCGATGCGTTCGGTCGTCAGGGGATGGCTGCGCAAGTACGGGAACGCGGCGTTGTCGTTCAGCCGTCCAGCCTGCTGCAGCTTGTCGAACATGGACACAAAGCCCTGCGCCGCGAAGCCGGCCTGGGTCATGACCCCGAAGCCCACGCGATCGGCCTCGCGCTCCATGTCGCGCGAGAAGTTCAGCTGGTTCTGGATCGCGACCGCCTGTCCGCCAACGATCAGCGCGTTGGCCGCCTCCGGATTCTTGCTGGCGGCAAGGGCGCCGAGGATCATGGCCCCGATCAGCCAGGGCGCCTGTTCGCCCTGCTTGGATATCAGCCGCGATATATGCCGCTGCGTCACGTGGCTCATTTCATGCGCCAGCACCGACGCCAGTTCGTCGCGGCTCGTGACGACGCTGATCAAGCCCAGGTGCAACCCAAGGTAACCACCGGGCAGGGCAAAGGCATTCACCGTGCGGTCGCGTCCGAGCATCACCTGCCAGGCAAAACGCTGGTCCAGCTCCGGCGAGAGCGCGCCGCGGGCACGCGCAGCGGCGAGCAGCGCCTGCCAGATCGTGTCGACGTATTCCAGCAGCACCGGGTCGTCGATGTAGTCCGGATCACGGTAGATTTCGCGCGCAATCTTGTCGCCCAGCCGCCGCTCGGCGCCGGCCGACAGTTCGCTGCCATCACCCAGCACCGGGAGCTGCGCGCCGCTGGTCTTCGGGGTGGCCGCCACCGCGGCTGGCCGTGCCGCGGTGTCGGCCTGGGCCCACAGACCGGATGCGAACGCCAGGCCGCAGAACGCGATTGCGGCAGCCGGGCGCAAACCGGCGCTCGCGGCCAGTATGGGTCGCAGGGCACGTGAATTGATCAAAATGGGTCCAATGGCAAAACGGCCAACACCTCGGCCGTGACGGTGCCGCACACGACCGGCCCACAGGCGCCGACCATGGCCCGGCTCGATTGAAGCATGCCCGTATGATGCAAGATATGAATGAACGTTTCGTAAAGCCAGGTTGCAACTTGATTCGGGCCGTGATTTTCCAGACGCTGCCAGGCGCACCCTAAGCCAGCTTGCCATGAACGCACTGACCCATTTTGACGCGCAGGGGCAAGCCCACATGGTGGACGTGGGCGCCAAATCGAGTACACACCGCGTCGCGGTGGCCGGCGGGCGCATCGAGATGTTGCCCGCCACGCTGGCGATAATCGAAGCCGGCACCGCGCGCAAGGGGGACGTCCTCGGTATTGCACGCATCGCCGGCATCCAGGCCGCCAAGAAAACCAGCGAGCTGATTCCGCTGTGCCACCCGCTGGCGCTGACCCGGGTGGCGGTCGACTTCCTGCCAATGGCGGCCACCGGATCC
>JANMYG010000216.1:0-6630 GCA_031381865.1 Betaproteobacteria bacterium
GACTATGTATTCCCTGGAATTCCCTCCCCGACCGGCGCTGCCGGAACGGGACCGATGGGGCGCCATGCCCCATGCGCGGCTACTCGATGGCGGCCGGTTATGCCGGCCTGGACAACGAACTGTTCTACATGGACAAGACCATGATGGTGTTCGGCGACGCCAAAAAGGTGGTGGAGGACATGGGCAAAGCCATCGAGTAGCCGCGCATGGGGCATGGCGCCCCATCGGTCCCGTTCCGGCAGCGCCGGTCGGGGAGGGAATTCAAGGGAATACATAGTCGCCGTCCGGACCCTGCAAGGCGACAGACCCTGGTTGATCGCGAATTGGAGACAAGACAATGACAGACCGCATCTGGCTCAAGAGTTATCCCCCCGGCGTGCCGGCGGATATCGACGTGGCGCAATACGACTCGCTCGTCAGCCTGGTCGAGGAGAGTTTCAAGAAATACGCCGGGCGCGTGGCGTACAGCTTCATGGGGCGCGACATCACCTTCGCGCAGACCGACAGCCTGAGCCAGGCCTTTGCCGCCTACCTGCAGGGCCTTGGCCTGGTCAAGGGGGACCGGGTCGCCGTCATGATGCCCAACGTGCCGCAGTACCCGGTGGCGGTGGCCGCGATTCTGCGGGCCGGGCTGGTGCTGGTGAACATCAACCCACTGTATACGCCGCGCGAACTCGAGCACCAGCTCAAGGACTCGGGTTCCAAGGCGATCGTGATCCTGGAGAACTTCGCCACCACGCTGGAAAAATGCATCGCCGCGAGCCCGGTCAAGCACGTGGTCCTGTGCTCGATGGGCGACCAGCTCGGACTGCTCAAGGGCGCGCTGGTGAACTACATGGTGCGCCACGCCAAGAAGATGGTGCCGGCCTTCAGCCTGCCGGGCGCGGTGCGCTACAACGAAGCGGTTGCGCGCGGCACCTCGGCCAAATTCAGGAAGCCCGAAATCAAGTCCGACGACGTTGCGGTGCTGCAATACACGGGTGGCACGACGGGCGTGTCCAAGGGGGCGGTGCTGCTGCATCGCAACCTGGTCGCCAACGTGCTGCAAAACGAGGCCTGGGGCGCACCGCTGATGAGCCAGATCCCCGCCAACGAGCAGCCGACGATCGTCTGCGCGTTGCCGCTGTACCACATCTTCGCCTTCACCTACTGCATGATGCTGGCCATGCGCATGGGCGGCAGACTGGTGCTGATCGCCAACCCGCGCGACATGCCGGGCATGCTCAAGGAACTGTCCAAGCACAGGATCCATGTCATGCCGGCCGTCAACACGCTGTTCAACGGCATGGCCAACCATCCTGATTTCAACAAGGTCGACTGGAGCCACCTCAAGGGTTCCACCGGTGGCGGCACGGCGGTGCAGAGCGCGGTGGCGAAGTTGTGGCTGGAAAAGACCGGCTCGCCGATCCTGGAGGGTTACGGGTTGAGCGAAACCTCGCCCACCGCCAGCGGCAATCCGGCCACCGCGACCGAATACAGCGGCTCCATCGGCGTGCCGCTGCCCAATACCTGGATGAAACTGCTCGACGACGACGGCAACGAGGTCGGCCCCGGCCAGTCGGGCGAGATCGCCATCAAGGGCCCGCAGGTGATGGCCGGTTACTGGCAGCGGCCCGACGAGACCGCGAAGGTCATGACCGCCGACGGTTATTTCAAGTCGGGCGACATCGGGGTGATGGATGAACGCGGCTACTTCAAGATCGTCGACCGCAAGAAGGACATGGTGCTGGTGAGTGGCTTCAACGTGTTTCCGACCGAGCTCGAAGATGTGGTGGCGCAGCTCGATGGCGTGCTGGAATGCGCCTGCGTCGGGGTGCCGGATGCGAAGACCGGCGAAGCGGTCAAGCTGGTCATCGTCAAGAAGAACCCGGGCCTGACCGAAGCCCAGGTGCGCGCCTATTGCAAGGAAAACCTCACTGGTTACAAGCAGCCCAAGGTGGTGGAGTTCCGGGCCGAGTTGCCCAAGACGCCGGTGGGCAAGATCCTGCGCCGCGAGTTGCGCGAAAAATAACCGCGGGCATCGCCAGCGTGACGACGACGGCCATCCTGAGCGCGCTGGCCGAGGAGCAGCTGGGCCTTCTTGCGCTTTTGCAGGACCCGAAACCGGTGCGGCGCGCCGGTCGCGCCTTCTGGGTTGGCGCATTGCATGGACGCCCGGTGGTACTGGCCCTGTCGCGCATCGGCAAGGTCGCTGCAGCCACCACCGCCACGGCCCTGATCGAGGCATTTGCGGCGGACCGCATCGTGTTTACGGGTGTTGCCGGCGCCCTGGGTGCCGGTGTCAACGTCGGCGACCTGGTGGTGGCGACGCATTTCGTGCAGCACGACATGGATGCCTCGCCGCTTTTCCCGCGTTTCGAGGTACCTCTCTACCGGCAGTCGCTGTTCACTTGCGATGCCGGACTGACCAGCCTGTTGTTAGAAGCCAGCCGGCACTGCCTCGACACAGCCGCCCACCGCACCGGACAAGACCGTGCCTGCGCGGTGCACCAGGGCCTGATCGCGAGCGGCGACAGCTTCATCGCCACGGCGCCGGCATCGACTGCGCTCAGGCGCGCGCTGCAGTCGGTCGGCATGGAGCCGCTGGCGGTGGAGATGGAAGGTGCGGCGGTGGCCCAGGTATGCCACGACTACGGCGTGCCATTCGCTGCGGTACGAACGATTTCCGACCGCGCAGACGAACACGCGCCGATGGACTTCCAGCGTTTCGTGGCCGATGTGGCGGGCGCTTACGCCCTGCGTATCGTGGAGCGGTTGCTGGGCGCCTTGCCACTGCACCCTGGAGCGGGCCGCGCCGGCTGAGGTTGGCCGGGGCGGCGCGGGGCAACCCTACTTGAGCCAGCCGCGCCGGCGGAAGTACCACATCGGCACGATCGCGCTGGACGCCATCAGCGCCAATGCGAACGGATAACCCAGGGCCCAATCGAGCTCGGGCATGAACCGGAAGTTCATGCCGTACAGGCTCGCGATCAGGGTCGGTGGCAGCAGCGCCACACTGGCGACCGAAAAGATCTTGATGATCTTGTTCTGGTTGATGTTGATGAAACCCACGGTGGCGTCCATCAGAAAGTTGATCTTGTCGAACAGGAAAGCGGTGTGCGAGTCGAGCGAGTCGATGTCGCGCAGGATCTGGCGCGCCTCCTCGAACTGCTCGGCGTTGAGCATCTTGATGCGCATCATGAAGCTCACCGCGCGCCGCGTGTCCATCACGTTGCGGCGGATGCGCCCGTTCATGTCCTCGTGGCGCGCGATGGCGCCGAGCACCTCGCCGGCCAACACGTCGGTCATGTCGCCCGACAGCACCTTGGCGCTGACTTTCTCGAGTTCGTCGTAGATGCCTTCGAGCGTATCGGCCGAATACTCCGCATCGGCGTCGAACAGCTTGAGCAGCACCTCCTTGGCGTCTTCGATCAGCCCCGGTGCGCGCCGGGCCCGCATGCGCAGGAGCCGAAACACCGGCACGTCTTCGTCGTGGATCGAGAACAACACGCCCTTGCTGCGCAGTTCGTCGTTGGCCAGGTTGAGGATGAACGCCACGCGCACCGTGCGCGGCTCGTCGTCGTCGGCGATCAGGAAATCGCTGCGGATGTGCAGGTCGCCGTTGTCCTCGGAGTAGAAGCGTGCCGACTCCTCGATGTCTTCGTCCATCGCGTCGTCCGGAATGGACAGTCCGAAATACTGTTTGACCCAGCGCTTTTCGTCCGGCGACGGGGATTCCAGATCGACCCAGATCGGCTGGAAGCGCGAAAGCTCTTCCAGCGACTCGATCTCTTCCTGGAACAGCCGGCCGTTGGCAAGTGTGAAAACGTTGAGCATGGGCTCACTCCCGGTGGTCTCTGGCGTCTGACTGGTTGGGGAGCGGGACGCTGCCGAGCGGGCCGATTTCCCGGGAGCGAACTCCAGCCAATGATTCGCGAAATTATCGCATCGGCCGGTCCCGCCGGCCGTCGTTCAGGCGCCGAGAACCAGTTCCAGCAACTCGCTTTGTTGCGCCCGCGCGTCTTCTTCTCCCATCTCCACCAGCGCCTGCACGAAGCCGGGCTCGAACAGCAGGTAACTGGCCAGCGTACCGCCGCTGCCTTTGAGCACACCGAGCGCCGAAAGTGCATCCCGGATCAGCACCGGCAGTTCGCGCGTGTGCTGCTGCGCCAGCGCGTCGAGCGAACGCGTGGGCGCGATCGACAACACGTCGATCGGCTTGTACGGCATGGCCGCCGCCGCTTCGCGCGGCAACCGGTTGATGGTCTGGGTCACGCGTTGTGTCTGCTCCACGTCCGCCTGCAACGTATCGTGGAACACACTGGCTATGACATGACCGGCCATGCTGCCCAGCGTCGGGCCTCGAACCACCGCGGCCGCCGCTGGCGCGCCACCCACCATCGCACCGCGTTCGGGCTGCCCGACGCCCACCACCAGTATCTTCCTCGCGCCCAAATGCATCGCCGGAGAAAGGGGTGTCACCTGGCGCATCGAACCGTCGCCGAAATGCTCCGACCGCCCGTCCACGCGCAATGCGGTGGCGGGAAACAGGAACGGGATGGCGCTCGAGGCCATCAGGTGGTCGATCGACAGCTTCTGGTATTCGGCGCGGCGCCCCGGGCGCGCCCAACCCTCGAATTCGGCGCGGGTGGCGGTCTGGCAGAAAGTCCAGTGGACTCCGCTGCTGTAACTCGAACCGGTCACCGCGAGCGCATCGATGGTGTTGGAGCGCAGCGCCTCGTCGATGCCGTCGAGCGAAACGCCCTTGTGGAGAATCTGGGCCAGTGGCGCGTTGTCCATCAACGCCCCGTTGGCGCGCGCGTGCCTGGAAAGACTCAAGGCAACGGCGAAACGGCTGAACCGCACCCACGGCGGCACGTTGAGGTGGTACACGTCGGTGGAACGCAGCTGGCCCCAGAATTCGGCCAGGTGCTCGAAGGCCTGCAAACCCTGCATCGCCCGCCCGGCCAGGAATGCCGCGTTGATGGCGCCGGCCGAGGTGCCGACCAGCACCTGAAACGGGAACGATCGTGTCGCGCCGGGGTGGGCCTTGAGCATCGCCGCCAGAGCCTTCAGCACACCGACCTGGTAGGCGGTACGGGCGCCACCTCCCATCAACACCAGCGCGAGGGTCGGCCGGCCGTATTGGCGCAGACCCGCGTGAATGATGGTGTCAAGGCTCATGGGAACATATGCTGACGATGCTAGAGTCTATTGCAATCCTTCGCGAATCCATGCCCCAAACACTGACGCCGCGGCGTGAACTGTGGCTGCTGCTGACGCTCGCCGGCATCCAGTTCACGCACATCCTTGATTTCATGATCATGATGCCGCTGGGCCCGCAGTTCACACTGCTGTTCGCCATTTCGGACGCGCAATTCGCGACGCTGGTGTCGGCCTACACGCTGGCGGCCGGCGTATCCGGCCTGTTGGCGGCCACCTACATCGATCGCTTCGGCCGCAAGCGGCTGCTGCTGGTGCTGTATTGCCTTTTCGCCGTGGCAACGCTCGCCTGCGGCCTCGCCGCGTCGTACCAGGCACTGATGGGTGCACGCATCGCGGCCGGCATTTTCGGCGGTGTGCTTTCCGCTCTGTCGCAGACCATCGTCGGCGACGTGATCCCGTTTGAACGGCGCGGGCGCGCCATGGGTATCGTCATGACGTCCTTCTCGGTCGCCACCGTCGCGGGCGTGCCGTCCGGCCTGTACCTGGCGGCCCACCTGGGCTGGCACGCCAGCTTTTTCGGGATCGCGCTGCTGTGTGGCCTGTTCGGACTGGCGGCCGCGTGGAGCATGCCGGTGTTGAGGGACCATCTGCTGCGCCCCGTGCGCCGCTCCGCCTGGGACGGAATCACCCAGGTCCTGCGTGACCGCAATCACCTGACCGCCTTCCTGTTCTCGGCCCTGTTGATGTTCGCCGGCTTCACCGTCATTCCATTCATTACGCTCTACCTGCAGTCGAACCTCGGCTGGCGGGCCGACCAGATTCCCGCAACCTACCTTTGCGGTGGCATGGCGACATTGCTGACGGCACGGTTCTTCGGCCGGCTGACCGACCGCGTCGGCAAGGTCCGGACCTTCCGGGTCGCGGCGGTGCTGGTGGTGCTCCCGCTGGTGGCCACCACGCTGACCGCGGGACTTCCGATGTGGGGCGTGCTGCTGGTTTCGACTGCATTCTTCACACTCATGAGCGCACGCATGATTCCCGGCATGGCCATCCTCACCTCGGCCGCCAATCCGGACCTGCGCGGCACTTTCATGACGCTCAATTCAGCGGTGCAGTCGGTCGCCATGGGCGCGGCGGCATTTATCGGCGGCAACATCATCACGCGCGACAGCCACGGCCTGGTGCAGCACTATTGGGTGGCGGCCACAGTGGGCGCGTGCGCGAGCCTGGCCACGGTCTGGGTCGCGGGTCGACTCGATCTGCGCATCCCGCCAGCCACTGGGCGTTCGACCAGTACCGTTGCCGAGCACGCTGCCAGGGCCACCTGAACCCGGCCGATCCGCGCCTGCGCGGCGCCGGAATTCGCAAAAAACGCGGCCGGGGTTGCGATTGGGGATTGCTTTTGTCCGGCGTCCGGTGCATAGTGAAATCGTTGTCTGCATTTCTACTCCCCCCACCATCGGTTTCTCCGCCGCACGCGTTCTG
>JANMYG010000218.1:0-4160 GCA_031381865.1 Betaproteobacteria bacterium
AACTATGGTCGATGACATGGAGATGATTGCGACGTTGTGCGAAATAACTGTCGAAATATACAGCCTTTTCCATTCGGAGTCAGAAAACCAGTGAAGCCACATGAAATTAGCATCACAAGTGCGCATTCACTTTTCGGGGCCGCGATGAGAATACCGACACGTCACCGCTCTGTGCTACCTTCTGCCCCAATCTTGCAGCGGGGCCGCGTGGTGGTCGCCGCGCACCACTCTGGGATTCCAATTGGGCAAACTTCTGTTACCGCTGGCCTCGCTGCTCAGCGGCGTGGCCATGCTGGTGGTAGGCACCGGGCTGCTGTTCGCGGCCATCGGCGCGCAGTCCGGGGCGGCGCGCTTCTCGGCGCTGGTCACCGGGCTGATCATGTCGGGTTATTTCGCCGGTTTCATTTTCGGCACCTACGCCTGCCCGATCATCATCCGGCGCGTGGGACACATCCGCGCCTTCGCCGCGATGGCGTCGATCGCCTCCACGCTGCCGATCCTGCATGCCTTGTGGCTCAACCCGTGGTTCTGGGGTGGCCTGCGCTTCGTCACCGGCGTGTGCCTGGTGGGGCTGTACATCGTGGTCGAAAGCTGGCTCAACGTGGTTGCGAAAAGCCACCAGCGCGGCAAGGTGTTTGCGGCCTACATGGCGGTCAGCGGGGTGTCGATGGCGCTGGGCCAGTGGCTGATCCTGGTCGGCAACCGCTTCGGTTTCGTGCCCTTCGCGATGGTGTCGATCCTGTTTTCGTTCGCGCTGCTGCCGATCACGCTCACGCCCGTGGACGAGCCGCAACCAACCGAGGCGCCCAAGCTGGGCCTGATCGAGCTGTTCGCGATTTCACCGATCGGGGTCATCGGCGCGACCGGCTCCGGCCTGCTCAGCGGCGCCTTCTACAGCCTGGGTCACACCTTCGGCCAGGGCGTGGGTTTCAGCGAGGCCGGCATCGCCACTTTCATGGCCGCCACCATCCTGGGCGGCGCGGTATTCCAGTGGCCGGTGGGGCACCTGTCCGACCGGCACGACCGGCGCTGGGTGCTGTTCTGGGTCTGCGTGTGTTGTGCCGCCGTGGCCGGCACCGGCTTCTACCTGGCGCGCGAATACGAAAATTCGCTGATCTTCCTGGGCATCGTGTACGGCGGCCTGGCCTTCACCGTCTACGGCCTGAGCGTGGCGCACGTCAACGACCTGATCGATCCCTCGCGCGTGCTCGAAGTCACCGGCGGGCTGCTGCTGCTGCATGGCGTGGGCGCGACCGTGGGGCCGACCCTGGGGGGCGGCCTGATGGACCTGCTCGGCGCCGAAAGCCTGATGCTGTATTTCGCCAGCGTGCTGGTATTGATGGCACTGGCGGTCTGGCGTTACGCCAGCACCCGGCCGTTCAGTGTCGGTGTGCCCGGCCACAAGGCAGACTACGTGCTGATGGGCAGCGGCTCGCAGGCCGTGCTGCAGATGGACCCGCGCCGCGGTGAAGTCGCCGATGGCGGTCCGGCCACGCATTAGCCATCCGGCCGATGGCTTCAATTATTTGAATTGACCGTGCGCTGCCGCGCGCGGCGAAGTTGGCGCCCCGCCTACACTTTGGCGGCACCCGGCCCGGCCCGGCCGCGGGGTTGCAATCCAGGAAGCGAGGCGGACATTGGCAGACCAGGAGTACGACTACGTCATCGTTGGCGCCGGGTCGGCCGGCTGCGTGCTGGCGGACCGGCTGAGCGCGGACGGCAGCGCCACCGTGCTGGTGCTCGAGGCCGGCGACCACGACCGCCGGCTGTGGATCAACATGCCGATCGGTTATGGCAAGACCTTCTACGACGAACGCGTGAACTGGAAGTTCAGCGCCCTGCCGGAGCCGGAACTCAAAGGCCGGCGCATCTATTTTCCGCGCGGCCGCGTGGTCGGCGGGTCGAGTTCGATCAACGCGATGGTCTACTGCCGTGGTTTGCCGGGCGACTTCGACGACTGGGCGCGCATGGGCAACCGGGGCTGGTCATGGGCCGACGTGCTGCCGGTTTATGAGCGCTTCGAGCGCCGCGTCGATGCCGATGGCGTGGCCGCCGCGGGCGGCCCATTGTTCGTGAGCGACGTGCGCAAGCAGCTGCATCCGATCGAGCGCCATTTCTTCCAGGCCGCCGAACAGGCCGGGCTGCCCTTCACCGAGGACTTCAACGGCCCGCATCCCGAAGGCGTCGGCCGCTACCGCATCAATACCCGCCGCGGCATGCGCTGGTCGGGGGCGGACGCCTTCCTGCGCCCGGCGCTCCAACGCGGCCGGGTGCAGCTGCAGACCGCCGCCATGGTCGAAAGCTGGTGTTCGAAGGCCGCAGGGCGGTCGGCGTGTCGTACCGGCGCAAAGGCGTGCCGATGGGCGCGCGCGCGCGCCGCGCCGTGGTGTTGTGCGCCGGCGCGATCCAGAGCCCGCAGTTGCTGCAGCTCTCGGGCGTGGGGCCGGCGCAACTGCTGCAACGCCATGGCGTGCCGGTGCTGCTGGCGCAGGAACAGGTGGGCGCCAACCTGCAGGACCACCTGGCGATGAGTTACTACTACAAGGCGACCGAGCCGACCCTGAACAACGCACTGAGCACGCCGTGGGGCAAACTGCGCGCCGGCCTGCAGTACGTCACGACGCTGGGCGGGCCGCTGAGCATCAGCGTCAACCAGTGCGGCGGTTTCGTGCGCTCGCATGCGGGCGCGACGCAGGCCGACACCCAGCTCTACTGCAACCCGGTCACCTACACGCTGGCCGAGTCCAGGACCGGCACCCAGATCGTTCCCGACCAGTTCGCCGGTTTCATCCTGTGTTTCCAGCCCTGCCGCCCGCTGAGCCGCGGCAGCGTGCAGATCGCCAGTGCCGGCGTGTCGGATGCCCCGCTGATCCAGCCCCACTACCTGTCGCACCCCGACGACGTGGTGCAGGCCCTGCGCGGCGCGCGCCTGGTGCAGCGGCTGAGCCACGCCGCGGCGATGCGCGGCCTGATCAAGGAACCGATCGCGCCGTCGCTCGACGACATGGGCGATGCCGCGATGGTGGACGACTTTCGCGCGCGTGCCAGCACCTGTTACCACCCGGTCGGCACTTGCAGCATGGGCCCCGACGCGCGCAGTTCGGTGGTGGACGCCGACCTGTTGGTGCACGGCCTGGAGCATCTGTACGTGGTGGACGCGTCGGTGTTTCCGACCGTGACCTCGGGCAATACCCACGCGCCGACGACGATGGTGGCGCACAAGGGCGCCGACGCGATCCTGCGCGCGCAGCGCTGACCAACCTACGAACCAAGAAGGAGCAATGCCATGAAACTCGAATCGATCAAGACCTACGTGGTCGGCAACCCGCCGCCGAGCTTTGGCGGGCGTTATTTTGTGTTCGTCAAGATCCGCACGGCCTGCGGCATCGAAGGCGTGGGCGAGGCGTATGCCGCCACCTTCAGCCCGCACGTGATCGCGGCCATGGCCGAGGACCTGTTCGCACGCGTGTTTGCCGGCGAAGACCCGATGCAGACCGAGACCCTGTGGCGGCGCGCCTACGGCGAAGGTTTTTCGCTGCGCCCCGACATCTCGCTCATGGGTGTGCTCAGCGCGCTCGAGATGGCCTGCTGGGACATCACCGGCAAGGCGCTGGAACAACCGGTCTACAACCTGCTGGGCGGCCTGGTCAACCCGCGCCTGCGTTCCTACACCTACCTGTATCCGGACGAGAAAGAGGACGCTTCCTTCTACGGCGACCCGGTCAAGTCGGCCGAACGCGCGGCGGTGTATGTGAAGCAGGGATTCACGGCGATCAAGTTCGACCCGGTCGGCGGTTATTCGGTGTTCGACCCGCGCCAGCCCACGCTCGAGCGCATGGACATGTCCGAGCGGTTCTGCAAGCTGATCCGCGAAGCGGTCGGCAGCCAGGCCGACATCCTGTTCGGCACGCACGGCCAGTTCACCGTCTCGGGCGCCAAACGTCTGGCGCGCCGGCTGGAGAAGTACGACCCGTTGTGGTTCGAGGAGCCGACGCCGCCCGAGCGCCCGGAACTGATGGCCGAGGTGGCGCGCCACACCAGCATCCCGGGGGCCACCGGCGAGCGCCTGTGCACCAAGTACGAATTTGCGCGCGTGCTGGAAACCGGCGCCGCCAGCATCCTGCAACCCGCGCTGGGAAGGGTCGGCGGCATCCTGGAAT
>JANMYG010000220.1:0-2460 GCA_031381865.1 Betaproteobacteria bacterium
CCACGTGTTTCACCATGCCGGTCTGCAGGTACGTCATCATTGAGAACAACGCGCCCATGCCGCAGACCGCGTTGGCCAACGTGAACCAGTCCGCAAGATGGAACTCGCGGATCATCGAGAACGGCTTGCGCCCGCTGCCTGGCTGGAGGGTGGTGTTTGTCATGGTGCCATTGTCGGTGGGTGGATGATGGAGTGGGCAAGGCGAAAACGTCTGTGCGCTTTCGCACGCTCATGTCGCCGGTGCTGGGCCGTCGGTGGTTTTCAGGCTGGCCGCCGTCGCCGTTGCGGGTCTCATGGGCATGCGCCGCCAGGCGCCAGAAAATCGGCGCCCAGATGCCCCACCTTGACGTAGATGAGCGCCCCCTGCGGCCCTGCATACGGCGTGTGCCGGCTCCAGCGCGGGCTGCGCAGCCAGCTCAATGCGGGATAGGCACCGGCTTCGTCCAGGAACAGCCCTTCGATGACCAATATCTCCTCGCCGCCCGGATGTGCGTGCAGGTTGAAGTGCGTGTTCGCAGCCCAGCGCACCAGGGCGGTATCGACGCCGTCGTGGGAATGCAGCGGCAGCACCGACAGCCCGCGCACCAGGCCCGGCCGCCAGACCTGCGTTGTGGTGTCGATACACACGGGTTCCAGGTCGAGCGCGGCGAACTGCCACAACTTGACGAACAGGACACAGCCGCCCAGCGAGAACGGTGCGTGCGACGAGCCCGGCGGATTGCGCACGTAGGTGCCCGCGGGGTAGTCGCCGCGCTCGTCGGAAAATGTTCCTTCCAGCACCAGGAATTCCTCGCCCCCGCCGTGCACATGGCGCGCAAATCTGGAGCCCGGCGCATAACGCACGATGCTGGTCGCGCGGGCCACCTCGCCACCCACGCGGTCGAGCATGCGGCGCTCCACCCCTGGCTGTGGCGATGGCGTCCAGCGCGCGTCGGCTGCATGCGCCACCACGCGCTGCGTGAAGTCGTCGTTCAGGTTCGCTGTGCGGGTCGCGTGCATTGACCGATTCTAGGATTCAGGCAGCTTCGGCTAGATCAGGTTGCGCATTGCGCGCGCGGTTTCTTGCAGCACCGGCAGCACGCGTTTGACGGCGTCTTGGCTGCTTTCGTGGCCCATCGGCATCGACACGTTCAGGCCGCCGACCAGGTCGCCATGGCGGTCGAGCAGGGGCACGGCGATGCGGCGTTAGTTGCACGTCGGTCGACCCGGCGCGCTTGCGTGAAGCGAGGCGCCAATGGCCTGTGGACGTGCTTTCGAAAGGAGGCGGCGAAGAATCATGCAAGGCATAATATGACAAATCGAAAGTTGAACTTCTGATCTGTAAGAAATGATTCCCCGCATTGCCACGGCCACCCTGCAGCGACTGGCCAAAGGTTTTCCGGTCATCGCCGTGACCGGACCGCGCCAGTCCGGCAAGACCACGCTGGCGAAGGCGGTTTTCGCCGACAAGGCCTATGTCTCCCTGGAAAACCCGGACGAGCACGAGTTTGCCGAACGCGACCCGCGTGCGTTCTTGAATCGTTTTGTGTCAGGAGCGGTGCTGGATGAAGTGCAGCGCTGCCCGCACTTGTTGTCGTGGCTGCAAGGGCTGGTCGATGAGCGCGGCCGAATGGGCGATTTCATCCTTACGGGGTCCGCCCAGTTCGATCTGGTCGCGGGCATCACCCAGTCCCTGGCCGGCCGCGTGGGGCGCGTCGAACTGCTGCCTTTCGCGGCCGGTGAGTTGCAGGTGGTTGGCAAGTTGCCCGGCGTGCTCGAGGATTTTCTTCTGTACGGAGGTTATCCCGCCCTGTACGACCGCGAGTTGTTGCCTGGCGACTGGTTTCCCAACTACGTGACCACCTACCTGGAACGGGATGTGCGCCAACTGGTGGCCGTACGCGACCTGTCGCTGTTTCAACGCTTTGTTCGGATGTGCGCGGCGCGTTCCGGACAACTGCTCAATCTGGCGGCGCTGGGGGCCGATTGCGGCATTTCGGCGGTGACCGCGCGGCAGTGGTTGTCGGTGCTGGAGGCCAGTTACCTGGTGGCGCGACTGCCACCCTACCACCGCAACTTCGGCAAGCGACTGGTCAAGAGTCCCAAGCTGTATTTTCTGGATGTCGGGCTGATGGCCTGGCTGCTGGGCATCCGCGATGCCGCCAGTATCCAGACGCATGCCGCGCGCGGCGCGCTGTTCGAGACCTATGTGGTGAGCGAACTCATCAAACGGCGCTTCAATGCCGGGCAGGGCGCCGACCTGTTTTTCTGGCGCGACAACGCGGGCCACGAAGTTGACCTGCTGTTCGACACCCCGCAAGGCATGCAGGCCGTGGAAATCAAGTCAGGCAGCACCTTTGCCCCGGACTGGCCCGATGCGATCCACAAGTGGCGGAAGTTCGCGGCCGATCATGCGCAGCCGCCAGTGATCGTGTATGGCGGCGAAGGTGCTTATGAGCGTCAGGGATGCCGGGTCATAGG
>JANMYG010000232.1:0-1898 GCA_031381865.1 Betaproteobacteria bacterium
CGGCAAACACGCCAGATTATGTGCGCTGCGCCGCGCCGCCCGAAGCAAGCCGATAGCGCAGCGCGCAGGGCGATGGCACACCAGTGAACGACGGCCGTCGCTTTGGCAGTGAACATGGCCGTGGCGGTGGCCGCAGGGGTGCCGGTAGCACACGTGTGGTCGCGGCGCCACGCCAATCCGGGCAGCCGAACACGCCCGTTTCGGCGCGTTTGGCGCATGCTTAACTGTAAAATTTCCAGATGATTCCAGACACCACCGCGCCGGTCATCGTCTCTTTGCTGGCGGTCGGCATGGCATTGGCCTTCATCCTTGCCGACCGGCGCTCACAGACCAGTCAGGCGCAGTCCCTGTTCCTCGCTTTTGTAGGCATTTCGATCGCCGTTGACGTTTTGCTGGTGCTGCCTTTTCGAAGGGCCAACGGCGTGGTCGCGTGGGAAGGGTTGTTCGCCTTGCCCCAGGTCCTGGCGTTCGTGTTCGCCTACGAGTGGGTGCTGCGCGTGCGCCGGACCATACCCGCCGGAGACCTGAATACCCGGGGCCCGGACCGGCTGTTGCGCGCGGCCCAGGGGCTGGCGATGTTTTATGGCCTTGCGGCGATCGCCTTCCCGGAACTGCGGGCCGAGCATTTCGGCAACCTGGTGCTCGATCCGGGTGAACGGCTCCACCCCTCTTTCTGGCTGTTTTCGGTGCCCCTGGGGCTGTCGATCGCGCTGGGAACAACCGCCACGCTGTTCACGCTCAATCGCCGGCCGGACCGGGCCGAAGCCAGGCGCCTGATCGCGTTCGCCATCGGCGCACCGATCATGGCGTCCGCCGTGGTCGTGCCGGCCACCATCGCACCGCTGTGCAGCGCGGTCGGACTGCTGGTGCTGCTGGTGGGCTCGGTGCAGTACCACGTGACCCAAGGCCAGCGCGCGCAATTCCTGTCGCGTTTTCTTGCGCCCCAGGTCGCGGAACTGGTGACGCGCCGCGGCCTCAAGAGCGCGACCGAGGAAAAAACCCTGGAACTCTCGGTCGTATGTTGTGACTTGCGCGGATTCACCGCTTTTTCTGCCGCCACGTCGTCCAGGCGCGTGATCGGAATTCTGCGCGAGTACTACGACGCGGTGGGCGCGGCCGCGGCCGCTTGTGGCGGGACCATCAAGGACCAGGCCGGCGACGGCGTGCTGATCCTGGTCGGCGCACCGATCCCGCTTGCCGACCATGCCCAGCGGGCGCTGGAACTGGCGCGCCAGATTCGCGCGGTAGGCCTTGCATTGACGGCCCGCTGGTCGAACGCCGAGATGCAGCTCGGCGTGGGGGTTGGCGTAGCCAGCGGCTTCGCCACGGTGGGCGTGATCGGTGGTGCGTCACGGCTGGAATACACCGCAGTCGGCACGCCGGTCAACCTGGCTTCGCGCCTGTGCTCGGAGGCGTCCCACGGCGAGGTGCTGGTGGACGAGCGGACCATCGACCTGCTCGGGGCCGCGACGCCGCGCGACGACGTGCGCACCGGCCTGGCGCTGCAACTCAAGGGTTTTGCGGTGCCGATGCAGAGCTACGTGTTGCAGGCGACCTGAACGACACCTGCACGCGCTTCGGTTGATTCGCTGGTGGCCGTCGCGCGCGGACGCGCCAGGCGCACCAAGCCGGCATTACTTCGGGCCAGGATTCGACATCTGCTGCAGCTTGAGCGTGGTGTTGGCCAAGCGCTCGGCCAGGATGCGGCACATTTCAACCGCAGCGTCCGCATTTTCGCGCACGACGCTTCGAAACAGATCGCCCGAAAAGCGCAAGACCTCGAGACGCGTCGTGGCTGTCACCGTCGCCGTGCGGGGCACATGGCCGAAGACCGCGATCTCGCCAATGATTTGGTTGCGTCCCAAGGTGCTGATCACGAGCGAGTTGACCGATATGTC
>JANMYG010000244.1:0-1954 GCA_031381865.1 Betaproteobacteria bacterium
CGATCGCGCGCGCACGCGCCTGCCTGGCGGTCATCGGCAGGTGCGCCAGGATGGTTTCGGTCAACTGCCGGCCGATCGAATACAGCGGGTTGAGCGAGGTCAGCGGGTCCTGGAAGATCGCTCCGATGCGGCGCCCGCGGATGTGGCGCATCGGCTCGTGGCCGAGGTTGTCGATGCGCTGGCCCTCCAGCAGGATCTGCCCACCCGCGACTCGGCCCGGCGGCTCCAGCAAGCCGATGATGGCCGCCCCGGTGAGCGACTTGCCGGCGCCCGATTCACCGACCACGCCCAGGATCTCGCCCGGTGCGATGTCGAACGAAATATCGTCGATGGCGCGCAGCGTGCCGCGCCGTCCCGGGAATTCGACCACCAGATTCCTGACCTGCAGCAGCGCCCCCGCGCCGGTCGCTGCGGGTGCTGCGCCCCCCGCCAGGAAGACCGGTCGAGCTTGGGGCGGTCCGGCGGAAGATTGCGCAGCGCTCATGGTCGGGCTCATGGTGCGTCAGCGCAACCGCGGGTTGAGCGCATCGCGCAACCAGTCGCCCAGCAGGTTGACCGACAGCGCGATGATGATCAGCATCAGGCCGGGGAAGATCGTGATCCACCATTCGCCCGAGAACAGGTAGTCGTTGCCGATCCGGATCAGCGTGCCGAGCGAAGGCGAGGTTGGCGGCGCGCCAACGCCCAGGAACGACAGCGTGGCCTCGGTGATGATGGCAGTGGCCACCTGTATCGTGGCCAGCACCAGCACCGGGCCGAGCACGTTGGGCAACACATGCAGCCGCATGATGCGCAGCGGCGCCACGCCGGTGACACGCGCCGCCTGCACGTATTCCTTGTTGCGCTCGACCATGGTCGAGCCGCGCACCGTGCGCGCGTACTGGACCCAGCCGGTCAGCGTGATGGAGATGATCAGCACCCCCAGCGCCAGCGAGTCGGGCGCGTTGGGCAGCAGCGCGCGCCCCACGCCCGCGATCAGCAGCGCCACCAGGATCGGCGGAAACGACAACATCACGTCGCACAGGCGCATCAGTGCCGAATCGATCCAGCCGCCCAGAAAACCGGCCAGCAGACCCAGCGTGACACCGATCAGCACCGACAGCAGCACCGAGGCGAACCCGACCGCCAGCGAGATGCGGGCGCCGAACATCAGCGCCGACAGGATGTCGCGGCCCTGGTCGTCGGTGCCGAGCAGGAACTTCGCACTGCCGCCGGCCGACCATGCAGGCGGCAACCGTGCGTCGCTCAACTCCAGCGTGGTGAGGTCGAACGGGTTGTGCGGCGCCACCAGGTTGGCGAACACGGCACCGAAAATGCAGATGAAGGCGACCGCGGCCGCAGCCATCGCCACCGGGGAGGTGCGAAAGCTGTAACCGATGTCGCTGTCACCCAGCCGGGCCAGCCAGCTTCTCATCCGCAGCGATCAGGGGCTGACCTTGACATAACGCCACGCCATGCCGTTGTCGGGCCATTGCACCAGGTCCACCGACTTCTTGGCGCCCCAGTTCAGCGCCTGCTGGTGCAGTGGCAGGTGGCCGACTTCGTCCTGGTGGATCTTGAGCGCCTCGTGGATCATCTCGTTGCGTTTCTTGATGTCGGTTTCGGAGCCGATCTTCTGGGTCAGTTCGTCGATGCGGGCATTGCTGTAGGCGCCCAGGTTGAACTGGCCGCGGCCGCCGTCACCCGGCGTCGACATGATCGGGTACAGCACGTTGTGCACGTCGACCGTGCTGGCGGTCCAGCCGAGCAGGTAGAAGCTGGTATTGCGGGTCAGGATTTTCGGAAAGTAGGTGCCCTTGGTCTCGGCTTCCAGGTTGATCTTGACGCCGATCCGCGACAGGTTGGCCGCCACCGCCTGGCAGATTTCACCGTCGTTCACATAACGGTCATTGGGGCAGTTCATCTTGAGTTCGAAGCCGCTCGGATAACCCGCTTCGGCCATCAGCTTCTTGGC
>JANMYG010000251.1:0-1786 GCA_031381865.1 Betaproteobacteria bacterium
CTCGACCCGTTCACGCTGGAGCAACTCGGCATTCCAGCGTGGTCGCCGCTGGACGGCATCTCGGCCCACATGAAGGTGGACGAAAGCACCGGCGAGATGTTGTTCTTCAACTATTCCAAACATGCACCGTACATGCATTACGGGGTGGTCGACCGGCACGACCGGCTGGTGCATTACGTGCCGATCCCGCTGCCGGGCCCGCGCCTGCCGCACGACATGGCCTATACGCAGCACTACGCGATCCTGAACGACTTTCCGCTGTACTGGGACCCGGAGCTGCTGAAACAGGGCAAACACGTGGTCAAGTTCCACCCCGAGCAGCCTTCGCGTTTCGCCATCATCCCGCGCCGTGGGCAGGCGTCGGACATCCGCTGGTTCGAGGCCGCGCCGACCTTCGTGCTGCACTGGCTCAACGCCTACGAAGAAGGCGACGAGATCGTCCTGGACGGCTATTTCCAGGAGGAGCCCGAACCCAAGAACTTCGACGGCGCGCCCAAGGGCTACGAACGCATGATGTCGTACCTGGACCAGTACAAGATGAAGACCCGCCTGCACCGCTGGCGCTTCAACCTGGCCACCGGCGCCACCACCGAGCAGCGGCTCGACGACCGCACGCTCGAGTTCGGCATGATCAACCAGCGTTATGCCGCGCGCAAGTACCGTTACGCCTACAGCGCGGTGCAGGTGCCGGGCTGGTTCCTGTTCAACGGCTTCGTCAAGCACGACCTGTCCACCGGCCAGTCGTGGCAGATTGCGCTGCCCGAAGGCCAGTACGCCAGCGAGGCGCCGTTCGCCCCGCGCACCGATGCCCGGGACGAGGACGATGGTTACCTGGTGAGTTTCATCACCAACGAGACCACCCAGCGCTCGGAGGTGCTGCTGATCGACTGCAAGCACTTCTCGAACGGGCCGGTGTGCCGCATCGAGCTGCCGCACAAGTTGTGCAGCGGAACCCATTCCTGCTGGGCCAACGGCGCCGACGTGCGCGACGGCCTGCTGAGTGGCACATGAAAACCGCACTGATGCTGGCCGGCGCAGTGTTGTGGCTGGTGTGGGTGGCCGGCCTGCTGGTGTTTCGCCGCCGCCCCGAGTTGCGGGTCGGCACGCTGCGCGAGTTCGTCTTCCCGGTGGCGGCGCTGGTGATCACGCTGGTGTGGGAACTGTCCAACCGGTCGACCTTCGGTTTCGGTTTTCTGTCGCTGTACATGCGCATGGGGCTGGTCACCGGAGTCTTCCTGTCGGCGGTCTGGCTGCTGAGCCTGCTGCGGCGCGACAGCGGCATCATGGACGTGGCTTATCCGCTGGCCACCGCAGTCCCGGTCGTGGTGCTGGTCGCACGGCACGGCAACTGGTCGGCGCACGAAGCCGTGGTGGTCGCGCTGGTCGCGCTGTGGAGCCTGCGCCTGTCGGCCCATATCGGCTGGCGCAACGCGGGCCACGGAGAAGACGGCCGCTACGCCGCCTGGCGCCAGCGTTTTGGCCGGCACTGGTGGTGGTGGAGCTTCTTCCAGGTATTCGCGATGCAGGGCGTGATGGTCTGGTTGTGGTACATGGGCCTGGCGATGGCGGTGCATGCCGGGCCGGCCGGCCTGGGCTGGCAACATGCGCTGGCGCTGCCGCTGTTCGCAGTTGGCTTCGGTTTCCAGGCGCTCGGCGACCTGCAGCTCGAGCGTTTCAAGAAGCAGCGCAACGACCGCGGCATGGTGCTCGATACCGGCCTGTGGGCCTTGACCCGCCACCCCAATTATTTTGGCGAGGCCCTGGTCTGGTGGAGTTTCGGTGTGCT
>JANMYG010000338.1:0-5089 GCA_031381865.1 Betaproteobacteria bacterium
GAAGAACGCATACATGCCGCCACTGGCCGGCGCCACCTGCACACCGGCGGTGGCCTGCAGCAGCGGCACCAGGGTGTCGCGGCATTGTTTGAGGTGCGCCACCACGCGCGGAGTGACCTCGGCCGTGCGCTGCAGCGCCACAATGCCCGCCCGCTGCACGAAAACCGGCGCGCACGAGGTGTTGAATTCAATCAGCTTGCCGATGTGTGGCGCCATTGCGGCCGGCGCGACCAGCCAGCCCAGACGCCAGCCGGTCATCAGGAAACTCTTGGAAAAGCTGTGCACCACCACGAGCCGGTCGTCCGGCTCGGTCACATCCAGGAAGCTCGGAGCACAACCGTTCGCGCTGGGCTCGTAGTACAGCCGCTCATAGACTTCGTCGGCCAGTATCCAGGTGCCGGTAGTGCGGCAATGCGCCACGATGCGCTGCTGCTGCGCGCGGGTCAGGGTCCAGCCGGTCGGGTTGTTGGGCGCATTGATGACCAGCAGTTTGGTGGCGCGCGTGACCGCCGCCAGCAACACATCCAGGTCCAGTGTCCACGCGCCGGCGACCGGCTCGAGCGCGACGCAGCGCAAGCGGGCACCCATGATCACCGGCTGCGCCGTCAGGTTCGGCCACACCGGCGTCACCGCCACAACCTCGTCGCCGGCATCGACCAGCGCCTGCACGGCCAGCATCAGGGCGTTGACACCACCCGATGTCACGGCCAACCGCGCCGGGTCGATCGGCCCGTGCAGGGCGCCCATGTACGAGGCGATAGCCGCGCGCAGTTCCGGCAGCCCCAGGTTATGGCTGTAGAAAGTCTCGCCGCGCTGCAGCGACTCGATCGCCGCCTGGCGGATGAAATCGGGCGTGACCTCATCGCTTTCTCCGAACCAGAACGGAAGTACGTCGTCGCGGCCGATACCGGCGTTGGCGACTTCACGGATCCTGGACTCCTGAAGGTTTTCAATCGTGGTTCGCATGGCAGCTCGGTGGATAAGTCCGCGGGTTAGCGGGTTGTGTCATGGCCTTGGCCTTGGCCTTGGCCTTGGCCTTGGCCTTGGCCTTGGCCTTGGCCTTGGCCTTGGCCTTGGCCTTGGCCTTGGCCTTGGCCTTGGCCTTGGCCTTGGCCTTGGCCTTGGCCTTGGCGTTGGCGTTGGCGTTGGCGTTGGCGTTGGCGTTGGCGTTGGCAAGGGGCTGGCCAGATGACCACAACGGCGGGTTTTTCAAGGCCTGCGCCCAAACAATAAACAGTTGTGTTTTTCACTTGAATAAACGTGGAACACACGCAGATTCGGAGCATGCGGCAAACACGTCGGGCGCCGCGCAGTGTACTAGGAGTCACACATGTTTTTTGCCGCCACCGCGCCAACCCTTGGACGCCGATACGTCACCACACCGGCCGGGCGCTCGCTTGAGCGCTTCATGGACGATGCCCTGCAGACCAGCCGCCACAAGGTCAGCGCCACCAGCCAGGACGACAAGTCGTTCACCCTGAGCTTCGACGTGCCCGGCATCACGCGTGAGCAGCTCAGCATCGGCATCGAAGGCAACATCGTGCGCATCCACAGCAAAGAGGGCGCGCCGCGCCAGTACAAGGCCGCGTACGAACTGCCGCAGGACATCGATGTCGCCACCAGCACGGCCAAGCTGGAAAACGGGGTGTTGACGCTCCAGCTGGTCAAGGTCGTTCCGGTGAGCAAAGTGAGCGAGTTGGCGATCAACTGAGCGCCCGGCAGCGGCTGCGGGCCCCGGCCCGCGCCCGGCCGCCAGCGCAGCCTCAGAGTTGGTCCAGCGGCCAGCGTGGTTTGACGTCGAAAGCGTAATCCACGTTGGCTTCCTGTTGCCCCGACTGCAAGCGCATCGCGGCGGCCAGGGCGATCATGGCGCCGTTGTCGGTGCACAGGTCCAGCTCCGGGTAATGCACCCGCAGTTGTCTGCTGGCACAGGCCGCATCGAGTTGGGCGCGCAGGAGCCGGTTGGCACCGACGCCGCCCGCGACGACCAGGCGCTTCAGTCCGGTTTGCGCCAGCGCCGCCAGCGATTTCTTCAGCAAGACCTCGACGATCGCGGCTTCGGTCGAAGCCGCCAGGTCGGCCCGAACTTGCAGCGGCAATTCCGCAAAGCCCGATGGCGCGCCCGCATCCGGGCGGGCCAGCAATTTCTTGGCCTGCACCATCACCGCGGTCTTCAGGCCGGCAAACGAAAAATCCAGGTCGCCGCTGTGCAGCAACGGCCGTGGCAGCCTGAACGCAGCCGGGTCGCCCTGCTGCGCGAGCCGCGACAGCGCGGGCCCTCCCGGGTACCCCAGCCCCATCAACTTGGCCGACTTGTCGAACGCCTCACCGGCGGCGTCGTCGATCGTCTCGCCCAGCAGCTGATAACGTCCGACGCCATCGACCCGCATCAACTGCGTATGGCCGCCGGACACCAGCAGCGCCACGAAGGGAAACCCGGGCGGGTCCGCGCTCAGGAAAGGCGACAACAAGTGGCCTTCGAGGTGGTGCACACCCAGCACCGGCTTGCCCAGGGCCGCGCCCAGCGCACAGGCCACCCCGGCGCCGACCAGCAACGCGCCGGCCAGCCCCGGGCCACGCGTATAGGCCACGACATCCACCTGCCCCAAGCCGCAACGGGCGGCGTCCAGCACCTGGCGCGTCAACGGCAGCACCCGCCGGATGTGGTCGCGGCTGGCGAGCTCGGGCACCACGCCGCCATAAGCCTGGTGCATCGCGACCTGGCTGTGCAGCGCATGCGCGAGTAGCTTCGGCACGTCGCCGCCGTGGCTGCGCACCAGCGCCACACCGGTTTCGTCACATGAGGACTCGATGCCCAATACCAGCTGTTCCGACGGTGTGGTTTGCATTTGCATCGCAGTTTAGGGGAAGCGCCCCAGTGCGATCCGGGCACGACAGGGGCAGATGGCGCAATTCTTGCAATGCCTGCAACATGAACTCCGCTTTGCGCATCGTCGTGGTGGCCCCCGATCTGTCGGTCGACGACCCGAGCGACGCGCATGCGCTGCGCCAGGCCGAGCGCTCACGCAGCTTGCGTATCGGACTGCTCGAAAACGGCTTCAACCTGATCGCGGTGTTGCCGGCCGACACCTTCTTGCGCGAACGGCTGGCACAACTCGACCCCGACATGGTGATCCTGGACGCCGAGAGCGAGGCGCGCGACGCGCTGGAACATGTGGTGATGGCCACCCGCGACGAACGCCGGCCGATCGTGATGTTCACCAACGACAGCGACACCTCGCGCGTTGGGGAAGCGGTCGCCGCCGGAGTGTCCGCGTATATCGTGGCCGGCCTGTCCTCGGAGCGCATCCGCCCGATACTGGACGTGGCCATGGCGCGTTTCCAGCACGAACAGGGACTGCGCCAGCAACTGGCCGAAACCCGCTCCGAACTCGACCTGCGCACCACCGAACTGCAGGAACGCAAGCTCATCGACCGTGCCAAGGGCCTGTTGATGCAACGCCAGACCCTGACCGAACAACAAGCCTACGAACGGCTACGCAAGGCCGCGATGGACAAGGGCCTGCGCCTGGCCGAGGTCGCACAACGCATGCTCGACGTGGCCGATCTGCTGGCCTGAATTGGTGCGCCGCACAGGCGTGGTGCAGATACCGGCCGGCACGAGCATCCGGCGCGCGCCTGTCGTCGTCATGCGCGGTAGCGCGCGCCTTGACGAACGCAACATGCGCTCAAGACCTGGCACGGCACTTGCATTGCATCTGACAAGACCAACGAAGGTCGTTTGACTGGCGCCACCCAACGGCGGGTGGCGGCAATCATTTCCGGACAAAGGCGTCCCCACGCTCTGGCTGCATCGGCACACCGCCATGCAGTCGGGCGATGTGGACGCCTTTTTTGTTTTCATTTTCTTGTCAATCGGGAACGGGGCGTGCGCACACGCCACCGGGCTCGGTCGCGCAGGTACCAGGAGAAACCGCCATGACGAGCTTTCTGACCACCCGATTCAGCCGCCGCGCGGTGCTGCAATCGGCGGCTGTGGGTGCGATCGGCATCAGCCCCGCATTACGCGCCACCGTCTACGCCCAGGGCTCGGACGCCCCCGAGAAGAAGGAAGTTCGGATCGGCTTCATCCCGCTGACCGATTGCGCCAGCGTCGTGATGGCATCCGTGTTGGGCATCGACCAGAAGTACGGAGTCAAGATCATTCCGACCAAGGAAGCCAGCTGGGCCGGTGTGCGCGACAAGCTGGTCACCGGGGAGCTCGACTTTGCCCATGTGTTGTACGGCCTGGTCTACGGTGTGCATCTGGGCGTGAGCGGCCCCAGGAAGGACATGGCGGTGCTCATGACACTGAACAACAACGGGCAGGCCATCACCTTGTCCAGGAAGCTGGCGGACAAGGGCGCGGTCGACGGTGCCGGCCTGGCCAAACTGATGGGCACAGAAAAGCGGGAATACACCTTTGCCCAGACCTTCCCGACCGGCACCCACGCGATGTGGTTGTATTACTGGCTGGCGGCCAACGGCATCGACCCGATGAAGGAAGCCAAGGTCATCACGGTGCCGCCGCCGCAGATGGTGGCCAACATGCGGGTCGGCAACATGGACGGCTACTGCGTCGGCGAGCCCTGGAACCACCGCGCCATCATCGACGGCATCGGCGTGACGGCGGTCACGACGCAGGACATCTGGAAGGACCACCCGGAAAAGGTGTTGGGCACCACCGGCGAGTTCGTCAAGAAGTACCCGAACACCGCGCGCGCCGTCACGGCGGCCATCATCGAGGCCGGCAAATGGATCGACGCCGGCCTGCAGAACAAGAACAAGATGGCCGAGACCATCGCCGACAAGTCGTATGTCAACACCAGCGTGGACGCGATCAACCAGCGCATCCTCGGGCGTTACCAGAACGGCATGGGCAAGACCTGGGACGACCCCAACTACATGAAGTTCTTCAACGACGGCGCGGTCAACTTCCCCTACCTGTCCGACGGCATGTGGTTCCTCACGCAGCACAAGCGCTGGGGGCTGCTCAAGGAGCACCCGGACTACCTGGCGGTGGCCAGGCAGATCAACCAGACCGAGATCTACAAGCAGGCCGCCGCCGCCGCCAAGGTCAGCGTCCCCA
>JANMYG010000354.1:0-5128 GCA_031381865.1 Betaproteobacteria bacterium
GAGCTGCAGCGCAAGTTGCTGGTGGACAATCCGAACCGGCTGTACTGGTCCTGAGCGCCGGCCCCACCGAGGAAAACCCGATGTCCCTTGACAAACCCTATCTCGACGTGCCCGGCACGACGATCTTCGATGCCGAACAAAGCCGCCGTGGCTACCACCTGAACCAGTTCTGCATGTCGCTCATGAAGGCCGACAACCGCGCGCGCTTCAAGGCCGGCGAGCGCGCCTACCTCGACGAGTGGCCGATGACCGAGGAGCAGAAACAGGCGGTGCTGGAGCGCGACCTCAACCGCGCCATCGCGCTGGGCGGCAATATCTACTTCCTGGCCAAGATCGGCGCCACCGACGGCAGGAGTTTCCAGCAGATGGCCGGCAGCATGACCGGCATGACCGAGGACGAATACCGCGCCATGATGGTCGCCGGCGGCCGCTCGGTCGAGGGCAATCGCGTGGTCGGGGAGGATGGCGACGCGCAGGCGCACCGCCAGCCACAGGGCAAAGCAGGGCAGAAGGGCAACAACTGATATGGCCAAGATCACCGCCAGCGTCTACACCTCGCACGTCCCCGCCATCGGGGCCACGATCGATCTGGGCAAGACCGGGGAACCCTATTGGCAGCCGGTATTCAAGGGCTACGAATTCTCCAAGCAGTGGATGAAGGACAACACGCCCGACGTGATCTTCCTGGTCTACAACGACCATGCCACAGCCTTCAGCCTCGAGATGATCCCCACCTTCGCCATCGGCACGGCCGCGTCGTACCAGCCGGCCGACGAAGGCTGGGGCCCGCGCCCGGTGCCGGTGGTGCAGGGGCACCCGGTGCTGGCGGCGCATATCGCGCAGTCGGTGATCCAGCAGGATTTCGACCTGACCATCGTCAACAAGATGGACGTCGACCACGGCCTGACCGTGCCGCTGAGCCTGATGTGCGGCCAGCCGCAGGCTTGGCCGTGCCCGGTGATCCCGTTCGCCGTCAACGTGGTGCAGTACCCGGTGCCGTCCGGGCGGCGCTGCTTCGAGCTGGGCCGGGCCATCCGCCGGGCGGTCGATTCCTTCGACGAACCACTCAAGGTGCAGATCTGGGGCACCGGTGGCATGAGCCACCAGCTTCAGGGCGCGCGCGCCGGCCTGATCAACAAGGAGTTCGACAACGCCTTCCTCGACCGGCTGATCGCCGACCCGGCGGCGCAGGCCGCCCAGCCGCATATCGACTATGTTCGCGAAGCCGGCTCGGAGGGCATCGAGCTGGTGATGTGGCTGATCGCGCGCGGGGCCATGGACGACGTGGCCGGCGGCGCCAAGCCGCGGGTGGCGCACCGCTTCTACCATGTGCCGGCTTCGAACACGGCTGTGGGTCACCTGATTCTCGAAAACCAGTAACCGCTGTTCGGGCCGCGCGTGTCGAAGCCCGGCGACGCGTGCGGCACGCACGCAATGGAAGGAACACCTATGAGCAAGACCATCAAAGTCGCCCTGGCGGGCGCGGGCGCCTTCGGCATCAAGCACCTGGACGGCATCCGCAACATCGACGGCGTCGAGGTCGTATCGCTGGTCAGCCGTGAGCTCGACAAGACGCGCGAAGTCGCCGCCAAATACGGCATCGGCCATGTGACGACCGACCTGGCCGACAGCCTGGCGTTGCCCGAAGTCGACGCGGTGATTCTTTGCACGCCGACCCAGATGCATGCCGCGCAGAGCATCGCCTGCCTGCGCGCCGGCACACACGTGCAAGTCGAGATTCCGCTGGCCGACACCTTGCGGGGCGCGCAGGAAGTCGCGGCGCTGGCCGGCCAGTCCGGCCTGGTGGCGATGTGCGGCCACACGCGGCGCTTCAACCCCAGCCACCAGTACGTGCACAAGGAAATAACGGCCGGCCGGTTCAACATCCAGCAGATGGATGTGCAGACCTATTTCTTCCGCCGCACCAACATGAACGCGCTCGGCCAGGCCCGCTCATGGACCGACCACCTGCTGTGGCACCATGCCGCGCACACGGTGGACCTGTTCGCCTACCAGTGCGCCAGCCCGATCGTGTTGGCCAACGCCGTGCAAGGCCCGATCCATCCGGCGCTGGGCATCGCGATGGACATGAGCATCCAGCTCAAGGCCGCCAGCGGTGCGATTTGCAGCCTGTCGCTGAGCTTCAACAACGACGGCCCGCTGGGCACCTTCTTTCGCTACATCGGCGACACCGCCACCTACCTCGCGCGGTACGACGACCTGTTCAACGGCAAGGAAGAAAAGATCGACGTCTCCAGGGTGGACGTGTCGATGAACGGCATCGAGCTGCAGGACCGCGAATTCTTCGCCGCCATCCGCGAGGGCCGCGAGCCGAATTCCAGCGTCGCGGCGGTGCTGCCTTGTTACGAGGTGCTGCACCGGCTGGAGCAGCAACTCGGCCGCTGATCGGGCGCCGGGTCGTTCGTTCACCCAACAGCACGATGGGCTCAGACCACCAACCGCGCGCCGGTTGTGTGCTTCGACCCCATGGTGTCTACCTGCAGGAAAAATGCGATGCAAAACCGAAACATCGATTCGTTCAGTGTCAGCCCGATCGGCCTGGGCTGCATGAACCTGAGCCATGCCTACGGCGCGCCGCCGTCGGCGGAGCAGGGCGAACGTGTACTGCTGGCCGCGCTGGACGCCGGCGTGACACTGTTCGACACCGCCGCGCTGTACGGTTTTGGCGCCAACGAGACCCTGGTGGGCCGGGTGCTCAAGCCGCACCGCAACCGGTTCACGCTGGCCAGCAAAGGCGGCATGGCCGGTGTGCAGTTCCCCGATGGCGTCAGGCGCGTGATCGACGGCAGCCCGGCGGCGATCCGGCGCAACTGCGAGGACAGCCTGCGCCGGCTGCAGACCGATGTGATCGATCTCTACTACCTGCACCGCTGGGACAAGCAGGTGCCGATCGAGGACAGCGTCGGCGCCATGGGCGACCTGGTGCACGCCGGCAAGGTGCGGGCCATCGGCCTGTCCGAAGTGTCGGCCGCCACACTGCGCCGGGCGCACGCGGTCTACCCGATCGCCGCCGTGCAGTCGGAGTATTCGTTGTGGACGCGTAATGCCGAGATCGCCGTGCTGCAGCTGTGCCGGGAGCTGGGCATGGCCTACGTCGCCTTCAGCCCGGTCGCGCGCGGCTTTTTGTGCAATGTGCAGCACGACCTGGCCGCGCTCGATGCGAAGGACCTGCGCCGCAGCATGCCCAGGTTTTCACCCGAGAACTACCCCGCCAATCTGAAAGTGCAGGCGGCCTACCACCTGGTTGCACGCGATGTGGGCTGCACGCCGGCCCAGCTCGCGCTGGCGTGGTTGTTGCACAAGGCGCCGCACATCATCCCGATTCCCGGCACCACCAGTGTGGAACATCTGCGCGAAGACCTGGGGGCGGTCGATGTACAGCTGAGCCCCGCGGTGATGGCGCGCCTGGACGCCACCGTCAATACCGGCACGATCGTGGGGCAACGCTACAACGCGCAGGCCAGCGCCGAGGTGGATACCGAGCCGCTTTAGGCTGGCCGCGGCGGCGATAATGGCGGGCGCAGCACGCGCCACCAACCAAGTCACCGTACCGGAGAGCCAAAGCGCATGAAACAAGCATTGCAAAAAGCCGTAGACCGCCTGCCGGAGGTCCTGGTCCAGTACGCGCCGACGATGATGCGGCGCGTGATCGCGTCCATGCGCGAACAGTTGCAGGGGGGACTGGCGGAGAACGCCTCCTATTGCGCCTTGTTGCTCAAGGTGGGCGAGGCCGACCTGGTGCGGGAATTCGATGCCGCGCTGCGCGAGGCGATCGAGTCGGGCCGTGCGCCAGCCGGCGAGCCAGAAGCGCCGGTGGCCGTCCCTTCCCTGATGCTGGAACTGGTCGACGAGACGCAGACCGTTTCTGCCAGCGATTTCGCCGCGTCGACAGCGCTGTTTTCCACGCTGAGCGCCAGGGCGCGCAGCCTGGGCGTCGAGGGCCTCAAGAAATACAACAAGGACCTGTTCCTGACCGCGCTGATGCAGGCTTTCGCCAAGGCGCGCATCGAACCCAAGGCGATGGCCGAACTCACGCCGCCCGCCCGCCGGGCGCTGGACGGCGAGTTGCTCAAGATCTACGGCAAGGTGGACGCCGTAGGCCGCGAGCCCACGCCGCCGCCGATGGCGGCGTCGCGCGGCTGAGACCAAATGATGTTCGATCGGCAAGTCCGTTCGGGCTGAGCTCGTCGAAGCCACTCGGCCATCCGACCCTTGGACAGGCTCAAGACAGGCCAGGCTCGGGACGAACGGTTCATATCTCTGAACGCCAACGCGTATAAGAGCTCGCTCCAGCCGTGGCTGGCACCGGCCGGTCGTGCTGCAAATGCCGGCGGCCGCTGGTCCTGGTGCGGCAAGCTCTATTTTTGCTGCCAGACGTCGCCTGAACGCAACCCCGCCGGCGCGGCGAGCCGGGTCTGCGCCGCGCTGTCGCCAGACAAGGTGGCGCGCCACCAGTCGGTGGTGATCGACGCCACCAGCGCGTGGTGCGCCGGTTGCAGGTCGCGCGTGATCTGCTCGCGCGGCACGATCTCCACCGCGCGCCCGGTCTGCCCGCCGAAGCTCATGTGGTCGGCGTCCTGCAGCACCAGTTGTCCCTTGTCGCCTTTGGGAAGCGCGGCAAATACGCCGGCGCGCCGACCGGGCGTCGCGCCGGTGCCCAGGACATCCTGGTCACGCGTACCGGTGATGCACAGCAGCGGCCGGGTCATGCGCTCGAAGGCGCGTTGCGCATCGCCCGCCACGGGCAACGTGGGCGAGAACGCGATGAACGACGCCAGCCGCGTTTCGCTCACGCCGTCGAAACCTGGATAACGCTGGCCGGCCATGCCCAGCGTGGTGTGGGCGCCGAAGGAGTGGCCGCTCATGCCGATCAGTGCCGGCCGCACCGTGGCCCAGCGCGCCAGACTCGCCGCATGCCGGCGCTGCACTTCGTCCAGCACAAAACCCACGTCGCGCAGGCGCGCCAGCAGCTGTTGCGCGCCAGCCGAGGCGCGCAGGCCGGTCTTGTCGGCTAAAGAAGTTTACGTGGAGCGCACCGCCGCCAGGTCGCTGCCTGCATGCTGCAGGTGCAGCACCACGAAGCCTGCGTCGGCCCAGGCCGCGCCCC
>JANMYG010000437.1:0-5970 GCA_031381865.1 Betaproteobacteria bacterium
GGGGCCGCGCCTGATCAGCAGCGTGGTTGGCGTCGCCGATGCCGAAACCCTGAAGATCGACCAGCGGCTGCAGCTGGTGATCGAGCACGAAGGCGGCACTGCCATCGCGCGTTTCAAGCCGGCCGGGTGACGCCACCCGAAGGCCGTGCGGCTCCTGAATCAAGAACCCGAGGAAGACATGCAAGCAACCAGACCACTCACGACATTCCTGCTGGCCGTCGCCACCGCCATGGCCACGGCCGCGGCGGCGATCGCGCAAACCGCCGCCTTTCCGACCCGTGCGCTCAAGATCGTGGTGCCGACCTCGCCCGGCAGCGGCTCGGACACCACGGCGCGTTATTTCGCCGAAGCCCTCACTGCCGCCTTCGGCCAGCCGGTGCTGATCGACAACAAGCCCGGCGCCAACGGCGTGATCGCCGCCATGGCCGTCAAGCAGGCGCCGGCCGACGGCTACACGATCTTCCTCGGCACCAACACGCACATGGCGGTGAACCCCAGCGTGGTGAAAGACCTTCCCTACGACGGCATCAAGGATTTCAAGCCGGTGACCGGCCTGGCGCGCGGCATGATGATTTTCGTGGCGGCGCCGAATTCGAAGGTCAGTACCGTCGCCGAACTGGTCGCCGCCGCGAAGGGCTCGAAGCAGCAGCTCAACGTGGGCACCTACACGGCAGGTTTTCACCTGTCGGCGGAATGGTTCGCCAGCACCTCGGGCACCAAGAGCGTCAACGTTCCGTACAAGGGCGCGCCGGAGGTCTTCACCGCGCTGATGGGCAACCAGCTCGACTGGGCCGTCAGTGACCTGATCGCGGCCATGCCGCAGGTCAAGGGCGGCAAACTCAAGGCGCTGGCGGTGTCGGGCGAGAAGCGGCATGCGGATTACCCCGACATTCCGACCATCAAGGAAAGCGGCTACCCGGACTATGTGAACTACACCTGGACCTCGATGTACATCCGCTCCGAGACGCCGGACGCGGTGACGGCCAAACTGGTGGACGCGATGCAGAAGATTCTCGCAACGCCGGGCGCGCGCGAGTTCATCGCCAAGATCGGCTCCGACCCGATGGCGCTGGCGCCCGCCGAGATGCGCAAGTTCCAGATCAGCGAGACCGAACGCTTCCGGCGAGTCGCCGAGGGCGCCGGAATCAAGCCGGAGTAGGCAGGGCAGGAGTCCGCAGCGGCGCGCGGCGTTGGCACGGTGCGGTGGGTTTGGGTTCAGACGTCAAGCATTACTTAATCAAAGGAGATCGACATGTTTTTGTTCAAGAAGATAAGCGGCATCGCGCTGGTGGCGGCTGCCGCCTTCACACCGGCGGCGTTCGCGCAGCAGGTCATCAAGATCGGCGCAATCAATCCGTACAGCGGCCCGCTGGCCTTGTACGGCACCGAGGTCACGCGCGGTTACGAGCTGGCGGTGGACCAGATCAACGCCGCCGGTGGCATCAACGGCCGCAAGATCGAGCTGGTGCGCGGCGACGCGGGCACCCCGCAGCAGGGTATTGCCACGGTCGAGCAACTGGTCACCAAGGACAAGGTGGACATGTTCGTAGGCACCTACATCAGCGCCATTTCCAACACCGCCAGCGACACTGCCATGCGTTACAACAAGCTGTACTGGGAAACCAACGCGGTGGCGCAAAACCTGATCGACCGCGGCTTGCCGAACTTCGTGCGCACCGGCCCGGACGGTGGCATCGTTGCGGCGCGCACGGTGGACACGGTGCGCAACCTGATCGCACCGGCGCTGAAGAAGGACATGAAGGACCTGAAGGTCTGGCTCGAGCACGAGGATTCGATCTACGGCACCTCGATCGCCGAGGTGCAAAAACGCATGTTCGAAGCCTTCGGCACCAAGGTGGTCGGCGTCGGCGCCCATTCGGCGCGCACCATCGACCTCAACGACACAGTGTTGCGCGCCAAGCAGGCCAACCCGGACATCCTGATCCAGACCGGTTACGTGCCCGACGGCAACCTGCTGATGCGCACCGCGCGCGACCAGGGCTTCAAGCCGGCCGCGATGTTGTGGGTCGGCACCGGCGACACGCCCGAGACGCTGCAGTCGCTGGGTGCGGCGTCGCTCGAAGGCGTGCTGGTGGTGGGTTATCCGCGCAACGACATCACCGAGAAATTCGGCCCGGGCTCCAAGGCCTACCTGGCCGCCTACCAGGCCAAGTACAAGGCCGACCCGATCGCGCCGCAGGGCATGGCCGCCTACTCCGGCATCCAGATCCTGTTCGAGGCACTCAAGGCCGCCGGCAGCACCGAGCCGGAAAAGGTGCGCGCCGCCATTGCCAAGATGGACAAGCCCGAAGGCAGTTACCCCAGCGGTTACGGCGTCAAGTTCGGCAAGGATTTCCAGAACATCCGCGCCAACCTGACCACCACCCAGTGGCAGAACGGCAAGATGGTCACCGTGTTCCCCAAGGAAGCGGTGGTGCCCGGCGTCGTGCTCAAGCCGCTGGCGCGTCCGTGACCGGTGGTGTGATGAGCCGCCGGGCCGCACCCAAGGCACTTGCCACCAAAATGCAAAACACGAAGGACCACCAGTGAGACACCTGGTCGCCTGCATGGACGTATGGGCGCCCGCCGTGCGTGCGGCGGTGCTGCGTGCGGCGCCGCCCGAACTCGAGCTGCAGTTCGCCGCGTCGTACGACGAAGCCGACCAGATGTCGCTGGTGGAACCGGCCGAGATCCTGCTGCCCGGGTTTGCGGCCGTGCATGCCGGCACGCTGGCGCGCGCCCGCAAGGTGCGCATGATCCAGAAGTGGGGCATCGGCATCGACAGCATCGACCTGGCCGCCGTGCGCCGCCACGGCGTGGCGCTGGCCATCACGGCGGGTTCGAACGCCGCGCCCGTGGCCGAGCTGGCCCTCGCCCTGATGCTGGCGGTGTACCGCCGCATCCCGTACGTGAACCGTGTCATGCGCCAGGGCGGCTGGCCGACACCCGAAATGCGCGAGACCTGTTTCCAGATCAGCGGCAAGACGGTCGGGCTGGTGGGTTTTGGCAACATCGGCCGCATGCTGGCGCGCCGCCTGCGCGGCTTCGACGCGCAGATCGTCTATTTCGACATGCAGCGGGCCGACGCCGCCACCGAGGCCGCGCTGCAGGCGCGTTACCTGCCGCTGGCCGAACTGCTGCAATGCAGTGACATCGTCAGCCTGCATGCGCCGCTGAACGCGCAGACGACGCACATGGTCAACGCCACCTCGATCGCCACCATGAAGGACGGCGCCGTGCTGATCAATACCGCGCGTGGTGGCCTGGTCGACGAGCGCGCGCTGTACCAGGCGCTGACGAGCGGCAAGCTGCGCGGCGCCGGCCTGGATGCCTTCGACCCCGAGCCGCCGGCGGTCGACAACCCGCTGCTGTCGCTCGACCAGGTGGTGGTGACGCCGCACGCCGGCGGCGGGGTGCTGGACAACGTGGAAAACGTGGCGCGCCACGCCTTTGGCAACATCCTGCGTTTCCTGCGCGCCGAACCGCTGGCGGCGGCTGACCTCGTGATCGCCGCAGCGCCGGCCACCGTGTGAATTCGCCGCCGACCGCCATGTCCGATACGCCTTCTTCCCTTCCCGTGGTGCCCAACCCGCTGGTGGCCCGCCTGGCCAGTGGTGGCCTGGGGCTGGCGCTGATGGTCCGGCAGGTGCAGAGCGTCGACATCGCGCTGGCGGCCAGCACCTGCGGATTCGATGCGCTCAATATCGACCTGGAGCACTCGGTCATTCCCGAGGCGGCGGCGGCCCAGATCTGCATCACGGCGCTGCTGGCCGGCGTGACGCCACTGGTGCGTGTGGCCAGCCACGAACCTGCGGCCGTGAGCCGCATCCTGGACGCGGGCGCCTGCGGTGTCGTGGTGCCGCATGTGGCCAATGCCGAAGAAGCGCGCGCGATCGTGCGCGCCGCCAAATTCGCGCCGCTGGGCGAGCGCTCGATGGCGGGCAGCTGGCCGCACCTGGCCTACCGCAGCTGGCCGGCCGAGGAAACCCGGCGCTCGCTGAATGCCGCCAGCATGGTGGTCGTGATGCTGGAAACGCCCGAGGCGATCGCGCAGGCCGATGCGATTGCCGCCGTTCCCGGTGTCGACATCCTGCACGTGGGTGCGACCGATCTGTGCCAGGCCATGGGTATTGCCGGGCGATTTGCCGACCCGGCGCTGCAGCGCTGTTTCGCGCAGGTGGTGGCGGCCTGCCGCGCGCACGGCAAGGTGGCCGGCGCCGGCGGGCTGGCCGGCCGGCCCGATGTGCTGCAGGACATGGTCCGCCTGGGCGTGCGTTTCGTGACCGCCGGCATCGAATGGGATTTGATGCTGGCCGCGGCGACGCAACGCGCGCAGGTGCTGCGCGCGTTGCCGCTGGAGCAGCCCATCGGCCGGGACGGGCAATGTGTTGGAAAGGCGGTACACCATGGCTGAACTGGTGCTGCACCATTTCGCGACCTCGCCGTTCTCGGAGAAGGTGCGCCTGGTGCTGGGCTACAAGCGGCTGGCCTGGAAATCGGTGCTGATCCCGAGCATCCTGCCCAAGCCCGACCTGGTGGCGCTGACCGGCGGTTACCGCAAGACGCCGGTGCTGCAGGTCGGCGCCGACATATTTTGTGATACGGCGCTGATCTGCGAGGTGCTGGAGCACCTGCAACCGACTCCCAGCCTGTACCCGCATGCGGTGCGGGGACTGTCGCGCATCCTGGCCCAGTGGGCCGACAACACGCTGTTCTGGGCCGGCATCGCCGGGCCCAAGCCGGCCGAGCACATGTACGGCGGCGCACCCGGGGCGGCGCAGGCTTTCATGGACGACCGCAATGCGATGTTCGGCAACATGCTGCGCCCGCTGCCCGCCGACGCCGCCAGTGCACGCCGGTCGTATCTGCGCCGCCTGTCGAGCCTGCTCGAGCAGGCGCCGTTCCTGCTCGGCGAAGTACCGTGTATTGCGGACTTCGCGGTATACCACACGCTCTGGTTCACGCGTATCCCGTCGCCGCCCGAGGCCGACATGCTGCAGGCCACGCCGGCGCTCGGGCACTGGATGGAGCGCATGCGCGCCTTCGGCCACGGCGAGAGGCAGGAATACGACTCCGCGCGCGCCATCGCGCTGGCCGCGGCCAGCCAACCTGCGGCGCCGGGCCACGGCTGGCTCAAGGACAGCCTGTTCCAGGACGACCATGGCATCGCGCTGGGCGGCCGCGTCACGGTGCGCGCCGAAAGCTTCGGCGCCGAGCGCACCGAAGGCGAGCTGGTGGCCGCATCCCGCACGCACTACAGCCTGCGCCGCACCGATGCGCGCGCGGGCACGCTGCATGTGCATTTCCCGCGCATCGGTTATGTGCTGGAAAAAACCTGATGGACTGGCCCAAATTGATGACGAACAAACATCCGTTCGCCCTGAGCCTGTCGAAGGGCTCGTGTGGACCAAGGGTGTCTTGAACATCGATAACCCCAACAGAAAAAAGGAAGACGATGGACCAAATTCTCAATGTGCTGGTGTTCGGGCTGTTGCTGGGAGGCATCTACGGCCTGGTCAGCATCGGCCTGAACCTGATCTTCGGCGTGGTGCGCATCGTCAATTTCGCGCAGGGCGAACTGGTGATGTTCGGCATGTACGGCAGCTACTACGCCTACGCGTTCCTCGGCGTCAATCCGTACCTGTCGGTGTTCATCGTGGCGCCTCTGGTGGGGCTGCTGGGCGTGGCGATACAGCGGCTGGTTATACAGCCGCTGCACAACGAGTCGAACATGCAGATCTTCGCCACGTTCGGGTTGCTGATGATGTTCCAGAACATCATGCTGATGTTGTCGCGTGGCGAGGCCTTCAGCATCGGCGGCCAGGTCGGCTCCAGCGTGCTGACGCTGGGCGACATCAAGATCAGCGTGGTGCGTCTCGTGACCCTGGTGGCGACCACGCTGATCACCATCGGCCTGCACCTGTTCCTGCGCCACACCATGATGGGCAAGTCGATCCGGGCCGTGACCCA
>JANMYG010000390.1:0-4208 GCA_031381865.1 Betaproteobacteria bacterium
GGCGTAGCTCTGAAAGACCATGGCGATATCGCGGTCCTTCGAGTCCAGATCGTTGATCACGCGGCCGTCGATGCTGATTTCTCCAGCGCTGATCTCTTCCAGGCCAGCGAGCATGCGCAGCAACGTCGATTTGCCACAACCCGAAGGTCCGACGAGGACCACGAACTCCCCATCTGCGATGTCGAAATCGACGCCATGAAGGACCTGCGTCTTTCCAAAGTGCTTGTCGATGTTGTTGAATCTGATGGTGGCCATGGATGATGCCCCTGAGGCGGATATGAGGATGTCCGGTTGATTTCAACAAGGCGAAATAACCGGTCGGATCGCCAAGCAGCAGGCGGCGTGCTGGAGCCGCGCAGCCAGCGCCAGGACCACCTCAAGGACGGTCCGCCACGGCCGTGCGGTTGCCGTCGGTGGCAAGCGCGAAGGCGCGCGCGACGGCGGCAGCGGGGGTCTCTTCGATGGCGATCTCGACGGTCTGGCGTTCGTCGAGGTATTTGCCGTCCTGCAGGCAGGGGATGATGCGGTCGGCCCAGCCGCCCGAGCCTTTGAGGATCACCACCGGACGGGCCTCGGCGTAGGCGATCGTCAATTCGTTGAGCGTGCCACAGCTGCCGCCGATCATGATCAGCGCGTCACAGGCGCGTGCGGTCAGCAGATTGCGCGCACGCCCAAGGCCGGTCGGGAACACCACGTCCACGAACGCGTTCGCGGTCTTGGGGTCCATCGCCGGCAGAAAGCCGATGGTCAATCCGTCGGCCGACTTGGCACCGCGCGACGCGGCTTCCATGACGCCGAAACGCCCGCCGGTGACGACCACGCCACCACGTTCGGCGATCAGTTTGCCGACCTCCTCGGCCGCGGCCATGGTCCGGTCCGAGACAATGTCGTTCTCGTGTTGTTCGTTCTTGCCAATGACGCCGATGGTTATGCGCATGCTGTTCTTCTCCTACGGGTAATGGTGGTCGAGGTGGTTTGCCAAATGCGCTCGCATGACGGCGAGACGCTCCTGCGCTTGGTCCCGGCTGGCCGCCAACAGCCCGCCGATGCCGGGTGCCGCAATCGCAAAACTGGCCGAAACGGTGCCGTACAGCGCCGCCTGCACCGGGTCGCCGGTCAGGTGGATGCCAGCCAGGAAGCCGCCGCAAAAGGCATCGCCGGCCCCGGTCGGGTCGACCGCCGCCGCGCCAGGCAGCGCCGGGATGTCGACCGGCTTGGATGCCGTCGAGAGGATGCGACTGCCGCGCGCGCCACGCTTGAGCACGATCAGACGCGCGCCCTGTCGTTGCATGTGGGCCAGCGTGTCCGCTAGCGCCCGGCCCGGGCTGGCTCTGGCCACGTCGTCCTCGCTCGGCAGTATGGCGTCGAGCAATGCGAACAGGCTGGTTGCCTCGTCACGTCCGAGCGCGCGTTCGTCGTACCACGGCGAATCGACCTGCAACCAGGCATCGGCCGCGCGGCGCATGCGGTCCGCGATGGCGTGGTGGCGCTGCACCGGCATCGCGGCGCAATGCAGCGCGGCGATGGCGGGCATCCAATCGTCCGGTATGTCCGTGCCGTCGGGGGCAAATTCGGTCCAGATGGCAAAACGGGTGTCGGCGCCGGCGATGCCGTAGTCGATGAAGCGCTGCCGTTCCTGCGGTGCAATGGCGGCGATGACCTCGGGCGGAAACTCGCGTACACGGCTGCCGTCGCGGCGGTAACAGAACGCCACGTTCATGCCATGGCGTGAGCGCAGACGCCGGATGCCTTCGGTGCGCAACCCGCGTCCGGCAAGCAGGTCCAGACAGGCCGCCGGGAAATCCGAACCGGCGCGCGACACCAGGCCCACCGCGTCGTGCCAGATGCGGGCACCCAGGGCTGAATACAGCACATTGCCGCCGAAACTCTGCGGCAGCTGCCGGCCCTCGGCCGTGACGATGTTGTCCAGCGTCAGGCTACCGGCACATGCGAGCAGGTCGCGCTTCATTTCACCGAGCCCGGCGCGAGCCCGATCAGCAGGTAACGTTGCCCGAGAAACGCCACCAGCAATGCGGGAATGATCGCCAGGATGGTGGCCGCTGCCAGTTCGCCCCAGCTTACATACACCTCGCCGACGAAGGTCGAGATCGCCACCGGAACGGTGTAGGTGTTCGACTTGGCCAGGATGACGGCGAATAGAAACTCGTTCCACGACGTGATGAAGGCGAAGATCGCCGACGCCGCCAGCGCGCCCTTGGCGATGGGCAGCACCACCAGGCGGAAGATCTGCCACTGGCTGGCGCCATCAAGCACCGCCGCCTCTTCGATTTCGGGCGGAATCTCGTCGAAGAAACTCTTGTTCATCCACAACACGATGGCGACGCTGAACACGCTGTGCGTCAACGCGATCGCGCCCAAGTGCCCAAGCAGGCCAGTCTGCTGGAACAACAGGTAATAGGGAATCACCAGCGCGACCGGTGGCATCATCCGGAACGACAACATCCAGTACGACCAGGCAACCGACCTGGGCCGGCGCCGGCCCGACAGACCGAACGCCCCGAGCGTGCCGATCGCCAGCGCGATGGTGGTCGAAATGACGGCGACGATCAGGCTGTTGCCGATGAAGGTCGCAAACTTGCCCGAACCGCTGAGCACATTGGCGTAGTTGGACAGTGTCGGCGTAAAGTCGATCACCGACGGCGGCCAGGTGAAGATGTCGCGCCGCAGCTTGAACGAGATGACGAGCACCCAGAGAATGGGCGCCAGGAACAGCAGCAGGACCAGCGCGCAGGCAGCGTAGACGATGGTGTTGCGGACAACACGTTTCATTTGCGCACCCGCGCCAGCTCGGTCCGGCTGTTCCACTTGACTATCAACAAGGCCAACGTGCTGACGACCACCAGCATCAGTGTCGCCACGGCCGAGCCGTATCCGATGTCGAAGAAGTTCATCGAGGTCTGGTAGACCAGATAGGAAATGGTTTCGGTGCTGTCGCCAGGGCCGCCGGCGGTGGTGGCATAGATCAGGTCGAACACCTTGATCGCGTCGATGACGCGAAAGATCGCCACCGTCATCACGATCGGCGTGAGCAGCGGCAGCGTGAGGTACCAGAAGCGCGCCAGCGGCCCGGCACCGTCGATCCGCGCGGCCTCGAACAACTCGGACGGAATGACCTGCAAACCGGCCAGCACGAACAACACGACGAACGGAATCCACTGCCAGGCGCTGATGACGACCACTGCATGCAGCGCGAACGCCGGATCGGCCAGCCACAGCGGCGGAGCCACCCAGCCCGCAAGCTGCAGCGCATGTTTGACGATGCCGAAATCGTCCGACAGGAACAGCCGCCAGATCATGCCGGAGAAGACCGGCGCAATCATCATCGGCGCCAGGAACAGGGTGCGTACCAGGTCCAGCCCCGGCAGCCGGTGATTGAACAGCAGCGCAATGCCGATTCCCGCCACCAGCTGCAATGCCACGCTCTCGATCACAAACTGGGCGGTGATAGCCATGGAGCGCCAGAAATGGCCGTCCTCCATCAGTCTCAGGTAGTTTCCCAGGCCGACGAAGCGCCAGTTGCCCGGCTGGGTCAGCTTCCAGTCGAACAGGCTGACACCGAGCAGGCCCAGCAGCGGCAGCGCGATGAGCAGCAGGCTCAGCAGGCCCGCCGGCAACAGGAACACCCCGGCGGGCAGCCGGGAGCGCGACCGCGATGCCATACGCTCAGTCTGGTTGCGCAGTGTGGACAAACACGGTGGGCCGCAAGTCTTACTTCAGCATGGGATGCCCGGCATCCGCGATGATCTTGCGCACTTTGTCGTTGGCCAGTTTCAAGGCTTCCTCGGCGCTGATCTTGCCCAGCGCCGCGTTGTTGAGCTCCAGGCCCAGAGCCTCCTCGATCTGCGGATAGAACGGGTAGCGCGGCCGGTAGTCGGGGAAGACCCGACCGGTGCGTTCCGCCACCACCACTTCGGCCACCCAGGGGTAGAGCTTTTGCACCGCCGGGTCCTGCAGCGCCGAATACCGCACCGGCGTGCCATTGAGCAGGGCCAGACTGGCCTGCACCTTTGCGCTGGTCAGCCACTTGATGAAAGTCCAGCTGTCCTCGACCTTCCTGGTCTTGGCATTGATCCCCAATGCCCAGCCACCGAACGGAATGACCGGCGGTGTCGCCGCGTTCAGGCGCGGCATGGTGGTGTATCCGACCTTGCCTGCGATCACGGAAACCTCCGGCTTGGCGAACTCCG
>JANMYG010000409.1:0-12656 GCA_031381865.1 Betaproteobacteria bacterium
AGCGCCGCCGGCCGCCCCGGCCGGTTAAGCCAGCCGCGGGCGGCGGGCAGGTGGTGGGGGTGGAAACACCAGGGCAGAGCGCGGCCAAACCAGAAGGTCACGGAGGGCCTTGTTTCCAAGGAATTCTTTGGGGGCACATTGGAGGGATGGTTGCAAACTACAATACTCCCGTATTTCAAAGTATGGGAGCCCATATGAAAACCACGATCGAGGTGTCAGACGCACTGTTCACTTCTGCCAAAGAGCTCGCGCACAAACGCCAGACCACGCTGCGCGCTTTGGTGGAAGAGGGCTTGCGTCGCGTGCTGAGTGATTCCAATGCCAGGGCGAAGCCAGTCTTCAAGCTCAAGGACGCGAGTGTGCGGGGCAAGGAAATGCTGGTCGCAGACCCGCGCCGCTGGCACCAGATGGAAGAAGACCACGTGATCGCGCGGGTCGTCAAAGCCCGGCCTTGATCGCAGTCGACACCAATATCCTGGTGTATGCGCACCGGGGCGAATCGACCTTCCACGGGCAGGCATTCGAATGCCTGAAATCATTGGCCGAAGGCGGCCAGCGGTGGGGGATCCCGGTGAGTTGTGTGCATGAGTTTCTGGCCATCGTCACCAGTCCGAAGATATTCCGGCCGGCCAGCAGCTTTGTCCAGGCGCTGGAACAGATCGATGCCTGGCTGGCCGCGCCCCATGCCCAACTGTTGCACAGTGGCCCGCGGCACTGGCCCGTCCTGGCCGAACTGGCACGCAAGGCCAGGCTGCAGGGTGGGCAGTTTCATGACGCGCGCATCGCGGCGATCTGCATCGAAAACAGTGTTTCCGTGTTGTGGACTGCGGACCGTGATTTCGGGCGGTTCAAGGCCTTGAAAACTGCCAATCCCCTGGTGTAACCCGGGACCGCAAGGGGCGGTCAGCGACGACGAGGTGTTCCCGCTGCCAGGTTGATCCGGATCGCCATACCTGTGCTGGCCCCGCAGCGGCTCACCCCGCGCTGGCGTGGATATGCTCGCGCACCCGCGGGTAGATCTGCTGGTTCCACTTCTTGCCGCTGAACACGCCGTAGTGGCCCACGCCGGTCTGGATGTGGTGGGTCTTCCTGAACGGGCGGATGTTGGGGCACAGGTCCTGCGCGGCGACGGTCTGGCCCACCGAGCAGATGTCGTCGCGTTCGCCCTCTACCGTCATCAGTGCGGTGCGGCGGATCGCCGACGGGTCCACGGTGCGGCCCCGGTAATGCAGCGCGCCGCGCGCCAGATCGTAGGTCTGGAACACCTTTTCCACCGTCTCCAGGTAGAACTCGGCGGGCAGGTCGTTGACGGCCAGGTATTCGTCGTAGAACACGCGGATGACGTTGGCCTTTTCCACGTTGCCGTCGACCAGGTGGCGGTACATGTCCCTGAACGCATGCTTGTGGCGTTCGGGGTTCATGCCCATGAAGGCGCCGAGTTGCACGAAGCCGGGGTATACGCGGCGCATGAACCCGGCGTGGGGCAGCGGCACGTGGCTGATCAGGTTGCGCTCGAACCAGCCGATCGGCTTGCTGATGGCCAGCGTGTTGACGCCGGTGGGGTTGACGCGGCAGTCCACCGGGCCGGCCATCAGGGTCAGGCTGCTCGGTTGCGCCGGGTCGTCGTCCTCGGCCATGATGGCCGTGGCCGCCAGCGCAGCCACGCACGGCTGGCACACCGACACCACGTGGGCGCCGGGGCCGATGGACTCCAGAAAACGGACCATGTAGTCGATGTAGTCGTCGAGCGCGAACGGGCCCTCGCGCAGCTTGACGTCGCGCGCGTTGTGCCAGTCGGTGATGTAGACGTCATGGTCCTGCAACAGCGTACGGGCGGTCTCGCGCAACAGCGTGGCGAAGTGCCCCGACAGCGGGGCCACCAGCAGTACGGGTGGCTGCCAGGCGACGCCGGTCGTCACCCGTTTCCTGACCTACGACGTGGCCAGTGGCAAGGACGCGGCCGCCTACTGCAAGCGCATCATGGAACTGCCCGCGATGCAGGAGTGGGTCGCGGCGGCCAAGGCAGAACCGGACGAAATCGACGAGCTGGACGCCGAGTTCTGATCGGGCCGGCCGCTCAGGCGGCGGCGGGCATGTGCCACGGCGTGGGTGCGGGGATGGCGCACACCGGTTCGACGTCGATGGACTTGAAATCCGCCTCACGGCGGTGCCATCCGGTGCCAGCTTTTGGTGCCATATTGGCCCTGACCAGGTGCGTCATCGCTTTTCCGTGCGTGGCCTGGGCGATGCCGAGGTCGCGGTCACGGAAGAAATCGCGCAGGCCGCTCGATACAAGCGGGGTCTCGGTGCCATTCATACGCTTTGGCGTTCAAATACAAGGACCGTTCACCCTGAGCACGTCGAAGGGCCGAGTGGCTTCGACAAGCTCAGCCCGAACGGATCTTGCCGGTTGAACGCAATTTGGTATCAGGTGCGAAAACCCGGTAGGCGCAGTGTCTGGCACGGGCGCTCCTGGTGCGTGGTGGCAAGAGTGGGAAGACGATGCCTTCGCAACAAGCAGGAACCGCTCCAGCGGCGCCACGCGGCCCGGTTGCGCAAATTGTTTGCCTGCGAACCGCATTCTGAAACTTGCCTACCCGAGATAACGCTCCGCCAGGTGAACCCAGAACGCCGCGCCGACGGGAATGTTGCGGTCGTCGAAGTCGTAGTTCGGGTTGTGCACCATGCAGGCACCGTGTCCACCGGAGGCAGCATCACCATTGCCGATGAACAGGTAACTTCCGGGAACGGCCTCCAGCATGTACGCGAAATCCTCGCTGCCCGTCAACGGCTCGGTCTGCAGCACGACGTTTTCGGCACCCACCAGTTCCACCGCCACTTCGCGTGCCAGCGCGGTTTCTGCCGGGGTGTTGACGAGCACCGGGTAACCAGGCAGAAAGTCGATGCGCGCCTGCACACCGAAGCTCTGCGCCTGGGCCTCGACGAGCTCGACGATGCGCCAGCGAAGCAATATACGCACATCGCGGTCGAGCGCACGCACGCTGAGCTTGAGTGTGGCCTGTTGCGCTGCAGGCGATCGGCCACGAGGTCGCTGGTGCGGAATTCCTGGAAGCCGATTTCCGGATGCTTGTGGATGTCGCGTCGCAGTGCGGTATGGGCTTGCGCACGGGATTCGAGTGCGGACAGCGCCGAGGCCAGGGCGCTTACTGGGGTTGCAGGTTGATCGACCTGGCAATGGCGCGGAACTGCGCGGTGCCGTCGGCATAGGCCTTGCCGACGGCGGCCAACGGCAAGGGTTGCGCGGTCAACTGGCTGTTGGCTTCCAGACCGGCATGCACGGCGGGGTCATTCAATGTCTCGGTGATGGCCTTGTGCAAGGCAACCACCACCGGCTCGGGAGTGTCCTTCTTCACAAAATATCCAGTCCAGATGTTGAAGGTGAAATCCTTGAGCGTCTTGCTTTCGCTGATGGCCGGCAATTCCTTGACGCTGTCCAGGCGCGTCGGGTTCAGCATCGCAAGCACCTTGAGTTTTCCGGTTTTGTGCAGCTCCAGGTATTTTTTGCCGAAGGGGGCGAGGAAGATGTCGACCTGCCCGGCCATCAGATCCTGCTCGGCGGGAGCTCCCCCCTTGTAGGGCACGTGGATCATCGGAATGTCGGTTACCTTGGAGAGATGCTCGCCCAGCAGGTGGTAGAAGGAACCTGGCCCGACACTGGCAAAGGTCACCGGTTTGCCCTGCTTGGCTGCCTTGCGGGCATAGTCGACAAACTCGTCCACGCTGTTCACTGGCAAATCCGCCCGCGCCAGAAAACCGATCTGCGCGGTGGCAATCATTTGAACGAGGCGGAAGTCTTCGCTCTTGAATTTGATCGCCGACATGGCCAGCGGAGCCAGTATCAGCTCGTTGGGTGAACCCTGGAACACCAGATGCCCGTCCGACGGGCCATTGAGCACCTTTTGCGCTGCGATCGAGCCACTGGCGCCGCCCAGGTTCTCGACGATCACGGGCTGGCCCAGGTTTTTCCCCAGCGATGTATTGACCGTGCGCGCAATCACGTCGGAAAGTCCACCCGCGGGGTATGGCACCAACAACGTCACTGCCTTCGACGGGAACGACTGTGCCGCAACCGAGGCCGCCAGGGTGACGCCGGCCAGCAGTACGCCGAAGGTGCGCAGCGGATTTCGGGGGGTGATGTGCATGTTGGACTCCAGAAGGCGGTGGTGGACGGGCAAGTGGTGTGGCGGATCGTAGGCGGCACAATTCAATGTGTCCAATGTATTATTTTTCTGGTTATCATTCATCTTTGTCATAGTTTTAGGTCACAGCCAGGCATGAACATCAAGCATCTGGAACATCTGCTGGCCCTTGCCGACACAGGCTCGTTCAGTCGTGCCGCGGAGAAACTGTTCATCACCCAATCCGCGCTCAGCCGCAGCATCCAGAGCCTGGAAGAAGACCTGGGCGGGAAGGTCCTCGATCGCATCGGCAAGCGCAATGAACTGACGCCCCTGGGCGTGGATGTGGTGGCCAGGGCCCGGCACATCGTTCGGGATGCGGCAGAGCTGCGCCACAGTGCCAGGCTGCTTCAAGGGGGCGGCAAGGGCGCCATCAGCGTCGGGCTGGGTTCCGGTCCGGCGGCACTGTTGTTGGTGCCGATGATGTGCGCAGCCGCCACCCGACCGGGCATGCGTGTGGCGGTTACGCAGGGGCCGGTGGAACTGCAGATACTGCAACTGCGCAGCCGCCAACTCGACGCGATGGTGGTCGACATGCGCCGCGTGATCCCGGCGGCAGACCTCAACATCGAATCGCTGGTCGAGCTGAAGGCCGGCTTTGTGGCACGCGCCGGCCATCCCTTGGCCGGCAAGGCCAGTGTCAGCCTGTCGGATGTGTTGCGTTATCCGGTTGCGTCCACACCCTTGTCCGACGAAGTGGCACGCCACATGGTGGTCCAGTACGGCCTGCAAGCCAACCCGGCTGAAATGGTGACGCTGCGCTGCGACGACGTTGCAAGCCTGGTCGACACCGTGGCGCAGACCGACGCCATCTTTCTGGGCGTGATCGCAGCGACCCGCCAGGGACTCGACGATGGCAGCCTGGCGGAGCTGCATTTGAAACCCGGTTTGTCGGCTACCGCGCGTTTTGCCTACGTCACCCTGGCAGGTCGAACCGAGGCACCGGCGATGGCATACTTTCGGGAATTCGTGCGTGAGCATCTGCGCGACTGACCGGCCCAAAACACACGCACAAGCCATCCCGCCCAGGTATGCCGATCCGTCCAACCATCGATCTGACCCTGGTGCATCTGCTGATAGAGATACTGGCAACCTTGGCATTCGCTTTGTCCGGACTGCTCGAAGCCGCGCGCAAGAAGCTCGACGCAGTAGGCGTCGTGGTGGTCGCCGGCCTGGCCGCCTTTGGCGGCGGCACCCTCAGAGACATCCTGCTGGACCGCAGGCCGTTCTTCTGGATGGAGCACGCGTCCTGGCTCTGGGCGCTGCTGGCGCTGTGTGGCATGGCGATGTTGTTCCTGCGTGCGCGCCATTTCGAAGTGACCGAGCGCGCCATGTTGTGGCCCGACGCCATCGGCCTGGGACTGTTTTCGGCCTCGGGTGCGCGCATCGCACTGGCTATGGAAATGCCCGCTATCGTGGCCGTCATGATGGGGGTGATCACAGCCGTCTTTGGAGGCGTGCTTCGGGACATCGTCTGCAACGAAATACCCAGCGCCTTCCGCGACCACAGGCCCTACGCCATTTGTGCGTTTCTTGGCACCTGGGTGCTGATTCTTGCGCCCTGGCTGGGCGCGTCGGACGTCGTGGCATTGATCGCGGCAGCGGCGGCGGTCACCCTGCTGCGCGGCATGGCCCTGGTCAGCGGGTACCAATTGCCCGAGTGGAATTCAGGCCACCGACACGACGAGTAGAACGGTCGTTCGAGCGGGCTTTAGTTGCCAGACACGTGGCAGTATCAAGTCCCAGGCGCAGCGGTCGCTGACCTGCGCCAACACCGTGTGGCGCGACCGCGTGGTGGCGGCCACTGACTGCGGCTTTGGCAGCTTCGCCAATGTCGGCAAGTGCCCTGGCATCCTGGCGCCGATCCCACAGGGCGAACACCGCTGCACCTGGGGCGCGTGTTACTTTGCCACTGCCGACACCGGCGCCATCGACAAGGCACTCGGGGAAGCGACGCAGGGTGGGTGCTCGCAGCTGGATTGCTGAGCCAGGCGCGCCATGCGACGGACGGCACTGGCTTTGTCAAAGGCAGCCGGCGCTGTCTGCCCTGGCGTGGATTTCAGGCAGCGGTGACTGCGCCGCTCGCACCTGCGCAAACTGTGGCTCCACGTCCAGCAGCCCGCGCGCCGATGGCGCCAGGCCACCCCGACCCGATTGCGCCAGGGTGCTGCCGCGCTTGACCTGGCACGGGTTGCGCCCCAGGCCACCGGTATCCAGCACCTGGGTGCTGAGCCCGCTCAGGCTGCCCGTCACGTCCAGCAGCGGGGTGGTGATCTGCACCACACCACTCACGCCGGTGGGCGCGGCCGCCTGGACCACGTTGTAGCCGAACACACCGGGCTGGAACACATTGGGCACATTGCCACCGACCAGCAGCGAATTGCCGCTCGTCACCAGGGTCTGCAGGTTGAGCTTGACCAGGCCACCGGCGGCGTTCGGCGCGCCGGTGTTGGCCTGGATGAAGCCGGTGTTGAGCACCAGCGCATCCGCGTTGAGCAGGATGTTGCCGCCGTTGCCGGCCAGGCCCAGCACCGAGGTGGTGATCTGCGAGTTCTCGAGCGTGATGATTTTTCCGCCGAAGATGCTGATGGCGCCGCCATTGCCCAGGTTGGCGCTGGTGGTGATGCTGCTGGGGTCGAGAGACAAACGGTTTGTGAAGTTGACCTGGATGTCGCTGGCTGCGACGTTGCCGGTGGAAGCGGCCGTGATCGATGCGTCCTTGAGTGTGATGTCGGGTGCCTGCACCTTGAGCGTGGTGGGCACCAGCGCCGCAGGGTTGGCTACGGTCGCGTCGTTGCGGATCGACAAGCGGCCGCCATTGGAGAGGGTGATGCTCTTGCTTGCATTGACTTCGACACCACCGGTCTGACCGGAAGAACCGGCTCGCGCCAAGGCGTCGATGCTTGCGCCGGAGCCTTCCACCAGGACAGTAGCGGCGTCAATGTGCACGATGCCCGCGCTGCCGGACCCGCCGGTTTCGGAAGAAATGATCCCGGCATTGCGGACTGAAATCCCGTCGGTCGCCGTAACCTCGACGCGTCCGGCGTTGCCGCTGCTGCCTGGTCGTGCCCGGCTGATGATGGCCGCGAAGCCGAGTGCCTGTCCATCGACGATGACCTTGGTGGCGCTGACCGTCACGGAGCCAGCGGGGCGCGAAGTAAACGTACTGGAAGAAATTCGACCGCCATTGACGATGGAAATGCTGTCAATCGCAGTTACCTGGATGGTACCGGCGACACCGGTGCCGGCGTTATTGCAGGGGCACGCGTCGCTGGTGATGCCCGTGTCGCTAAATGGGAGGCCAGGCAAATTCTTGACACCGTCGATGAAGATGCTCCCCGCCGTGACCTTGACCGAGCCACCAACACCGAGCGACGTAAAGCTATCCGCAGAAACCTTGGCGCTGTCGAGGATGGAAAGACCGCCGCTCACTGCGATCACGACGCTGCCGCCTGTTCCGCCGCCCAGATCGGCGCCGCTTCGAATAGCTGTGAAGGCGGTGCTGTCCCGCCCGTCGAGCAGGATGCTTTCCGCGCTGACCTTGACCGTGCCGCCGCCGCCCGTCGTCACGGTTCTGGTTTCGATGGAACCGCCATTGACGACCGCAATGTTGCCGATTGCCACGATGTCGACACTGCCGGCGTCTCCGCCTGGCAACCCGATAACTTGGGAATCCGATCTGCTATGGATGCCGGTGCGAAAGGTGCTTAGCTGGCGATCTATGCCAATGCTGCTGGCGCTGATCTTGACCGACCCGGCGTTGCCCAATGAATTTGTGCTGGTCGAGATTCGGCCTCCGCTGAGAACGGACAGGTTATCGGTAGCCGTTACAGCGACGCTGCCAGAGTTGCCGGTGGCGCCCGTTTGCGAAACGCTCTGGATGCCTGTGCTGAAGCCGAGCAAGTCGGCCCTTTGGCCGTCGATGATCGCGTTGCGCGCAGCGACCTTGACCGACCCGGCGGCGCCCGCCGACAACGTGTCCGCGGAAATCCTGCCACCGTTCAGCACCGAAAGGTCGCCGGACGCGACGACCTCGACGCTGCCCGCATTGCCGCTGCCCGCATTGGCCTGGCTCGCGATGCGCGTGGGCCGCGTATTGCCCTGCCGGTCGATAGTGATCGTTCCTGCGCTGACACTGACGTTGCCCGCATTGACCGAAGACGAAGTGGCAGAAGAAAGCTGGCCGCCGTTCTTGATCGACAGATCTCCGGCGCCGGCCGGCAAGGCGCCGGAGAAAGCGAACTCCTGCGTGTTCAGGCCCAGCGCCAGCACCCGGAGTTCACCGGCCACCGTCGCAACCGTTGCGTTGTTGATTTCGATATCGCCCGCGGCCATGCTGACGGCCTGCGACCCGGCAAGTGCCAGGGTGGCGCCGTCCTTGACCGTGATCGGCGCGCGCGTGGCGCCCAGGAACCCGAAGGCCTGTGGCGCCGCGCTGGAGAAGGTGCTGGTCTGGCCCAGGTCCGCATGAAAACTGCCTTCCCCGAATTTGACATAGTTGGCGGTGCTGACGTGAAATGCACCGGGAACGTCGACCGAGGTACCCGCGCCAAAGGCCACGCCGGCCGGGTTGATGAAAAAGAAATTGGGCGCGCCGCTGACCGGGGTCAGCTTCAGTTGCCCGTTGATCGCCGACGCCGTGCCGCCCGTCACGCGGCTGACCACATTCGCAAGGTTGGGTGTGGTGGTGGTGAAGTTGGCCGACTGCCCGCCCAGGATGTTGAAGGCCTCGAAACTGTGGAACAGGTTGTTGCCGGCAAGTCTGCCAACCGCCTGCGGGATCACATAAGCGGGGCCGAGCAGGGTTTGTGCTGGCAGACCGAGGCTGCTGTCGGTGCGGATCTGCGCGCCGACGCCATGGGCCATGGCGATCAACCACAACGCCGCCAGCCCGCTGCGGCCATGGTGTGGTTGGCGCGCGCGTGGTGCGTGGCAGTCGCGCGGCATGGTTTGCCTAGAGCCAGTTCCCAATGAGCACGAACGGCGCCCAGAAGAACGGATGCGAAAACTCGGCACTGCGCAGCAGGTCCAGCTGGGACTGCCGCAGTGCCTGCGCCTTGGACCGGCCAGGCGCCGCCAGCGCGCCATAGAAGCCTTCCATGGTCTTGCGCGCGGACGTGTCCTCGACCGGCCACAGCGACCCCAGCACACTCTTGGCGCGCGCCTTGATTGCCGCCCCGGACAGGCCCAGCGGCGAACGATCGTCGCCTTCGGCCGTCTCGCAGGCCGACAGGCTGAGCAGCTCGATCGGGCTGGTGCGAAAGCCTTCGGTGTTGAGCAGCGACTGCAGGCCGTCCAGCGTCAGCAGGTCGTCGTAGGCGAGCATGAAACTGGCTGCGGCACTGCCACCGAAGACGCCGTGGGACGCAATGTGGACGAAGCGGTAGGCGCCCGATTCGGCTTCGCGCCGAAACGCATCGATGGTGAACGGCGCGTTCAGCATGCTGGTACTGCGCACGATGCGGCCGATCGAATCGACCTCTTCGTCGACTCCGGGCAATGCAAGCACTTTGCGCAGGGCCAGCGAGCGGTTCGTCTTCGCGTCGATGACCGCTGCGTCCGGGCGCGGGCTGGTGGGAAACATGGTGCGGCTGTCGGCCAGGGCGGCCAGGTCGGTCGGCGCGGCATAGGCCGGCGCCAGCAGCTCGTCCACGATCGCCTGGCTGAGCTTGTCCACCACCGGGCCTGGCTCCGAAACACCCGCCATCAGCAGGTGCATGGCTTGCCTCGGCGGCGCCACGGTGTTGGTCATCGACAGCCCTGTCACTGTGGTCACGGCGAACTTCTCGAGGGCGAAGCGCTGCCCGTCATGCAGCGCGCCGACCGCAACCAGCCGCAATGCGCCATCGGGCACCACCACCAGCGTTGTGATGCGCTGGTCACGCATGAAGCCTTCGACCGGCCGCAGCAGCCAGTCGTAGATCTGGCGCGACCGGGCCATGTAACCCGGCGCGCCATCGCGCAGGTCATTGGCGAACAGACCCGCGGTCCGGCGCAGCAATGCACCCGACACACGGGTGCTGAAGTGCGTGATACCCGAACCGGTCTCGATCAGCAGTTCCAGCCGATCGCCAAGAATCACCGGGTAAAGCACCGCGGTGCCTTCGGGGATCACGGTTTCGGTGCCGCCCTTGACCGCATCCACGGTGCAGCGGTCACCGAGGTAGTCCTGCATTTCGGCCTGCTTGATCAACTCGACCACGTCGCGCGCACGGCGCAGCGTGGTGGCTTGGCTGCTTCCGGTTTGCGCGCCGGCCGCGTGCAACAAGCCCTCGAACAGGCCGAGATATATCGGTTCGAGCGTGCGGCGAAACGAAGAACTGCCGTCGTCGTACTCGATCGGCATGTCCTGGCGCATCGGTTCGACCTGCTCGACCGCGCGCTGGTAGGCGGCGAGGGCCAGGTCGCGGCGACCGAGCGCCGCGTACAGACGCGCCTGCCGCCATTCCAGCGAGACCATCAGGTCGCCCATGGCAGCCGGCGCCGGCGCCAGCGCCTGCGCCGCCGCGATCGCCTGCCGGGTCAGCACCAAGGCGTCCGCGCTGCGACTCTGGTCCTCGTACAACTGTGCCAGCGCGTCCAGTGCTTCGACGTGAAGCCGGCCGCTGGCGGCCTGTGCCGACAACTGGCGGGCCAGATCGTAACTGGTGTAGGCCAGGGCCAGCGCGGGTTGGCCGAGGACGTGGGCCTGGCTGCCCAGATTCAGGAACAGACGGGCGCGCGTGCCGTCATCGGCGACCCGGGCCACCTTCGGGTACAGGGTGGCCAGGTGCTGCAGTCGTTCAGATTCAGGGGCCAGGCGCGCCAGATTGAGCGCCGCACTGAGCGACAGTTCGGCATCGCCGCCGGCGAGTTGCAAAACCTCTTCGTAATAACCCCGGGCTTCCATGTGGCGCCGGCCCATCGACGCGAGGTTGCCCAGGCGCAGCGCGTACGGGGCGCGCTCGGGGCCGGAAAAGAATCGATAGGCTTCGCGCAGCGCCGCCGCCGCGCGATCGGCTTGCCGGGCCTGCAACAGCGAAGCTCCGAGTTCACCCGTGGCGCGCATGCGGTCGCGTTCGGTCGGCGCGGTGCGCGCCTGCTGCGCGAGCAACTCGATCGAGCGCGTCAGATGGCCCTGCTGGCGCAGTGCCACGCCCTGGGAAACCGGATCGGGCACCAGCGTCGGCGCGGCATCGTCCGCGAAAGCGAGCATGGCGCACAGGCCAAGCATGGCCGCGCCGATACTGCGCGAGAGCGAGGCAGGACAGCGAACTTGCATAGGAGTGTGATCGACCCCGAAACTCCGCCAGTCACAAGCATGCAACAACCCGTGGATGAAAGCACTGGCGCTGCAATCATCCGCCGGTCAGTATGCGCCACCGATCTGGCGTGGTCAAACGCGAAGTGACATTGGCGGCCCCGGCGCGTATCATGTTTTTGGCACAACGCAGTTTCTCGGGAGGGCAACCATCATGAGATCCAAAGTCGACTATGGCGTCGTCGTTCGGCGCCCGTTGCTGATGCTGGTGTTGGTCTGGCTGAGCGTACTTCCGGCATTGGCCCAGGCGGCAGTCGCGGCGATGGTGACCGACCTGCAGGGCAGGGCGACAGTCACGGTGGCCGGAAAGTCGTTCGAGGTCAGCATCCTTGCCGATATCGAGGCCGGGGCCCAGGTGCAGTTGCATGGTGGTGCGACGCTGGTGGCGCTGTATCTGGATGGGGGCAACGAGTATGTGTTCAAAGGCCCCGCGCAAATCGTGTTCAGGCCGGCCCAGCCTGAAGTGACCAGCGGGGCACAACCGGAGAAACGCAGCCCGGCCCTCGGTATCGGAGTTCGCGTCAAGCCGGTTGGAATGGCCCAGGGTGCGTTGGTGATGCGAAGCTTGCCAGCCAGCGCCCGCATCCGGCTGCTGACGCTCAACGGCACCCGGGTGCTCGAGACCGAACCCGAATTCCGCTGGCAGGAACTGCAGCCGGGCCTGAAATACCAGCTTGAAATTGCCGATGACACCGGTCGGTCGCTGGTGGAAACGCAGGTCGATGGCGCGTCCTTCAGGTTGCCGCCGGGCGTGCAACTCACGCCAGGCGCTTTCTATACCTGGGAAGTTTCCACCCGCCTGCCGGACGGGCGCAAGTACTCGAGCCTGGGCGAGTTCAGCGTCGCGGGCGCCGAGTTGCGTGCCCAGGCAGCGGCGCTGCGGGCCGAGGCGTCGGCGCCGGTCTCCGCACGTGTGGCTTACGCCGCGTGGCTGGACCAGGCCGACCTGAAGGACGAGGCGCACAAATACTGGCGCGCCCTGGCTGCCGAGCGGCCCGATGATGCGGGTGGTGACGATGAACCCCGCGGTGGTGGCGTCGAAGGTCGTCTCGACGGAGTTGACCAGCGTGTTGTTGGAGTTGTAGTTCGACCCCCTGCTGGCGGTGCCGCTGGTTGTGATCTTCAGCACACCTGCGCCGCTGGTATCGAGGTCGAGG
>JANMYG010000421.1:0-7776 GCA_031381865.1 Betaproteobacteria bacterium
CCACGTCTGGAGCTTCACTGAAGCGCAGACGCGCGCCACCGTGACGGTGCAGGACGGCGGCGACAAGATGAGCTTCAATTGGGAGTGGAAGAACGGCGGCAGAAAGTGGCTGCCTTTGTGTGATCGGGTCGCAGTGCGGACGCAGCAATAGAGGCGTCCCATCACAACCCACATTAGGCAAGTAAGGCAAATGGGTCGCAGACCTTCATCACCTGAAATCTGAAGGACGCTAGCTGTAGTCCTACAGGTATGCAAGTGATTACCTGATCGCTTGCAGCGCGGGCAAACAGCACGATGTGAATCCACAACCATGAATGGAGCATCACATGACGACAGCCACGAAAACACTAATCGACTTGGAGACCAAATTCTGGCAATCGATGGTTGACCAGGATACCGACGCTGCTTTGCAGTTGTTGCACGACCCGTCTCAGATGGCAAGCTCGCACGGCGCAATGAAGTTCGACCATGCGGGCTATAGAAAGATGGCGGAGCAAGGCTCTATGGTCGTGACCGCCTTTGCGCTGAGCGACATTGAAGTTTTGTTTCCTTCAGAGATGACAGCCGTTATCACGTACCGCGTGAAGCAAACGGTTGCCGCGCGTGAAGGCGGCAAAAGTGGAAAAGGCACTATCCAGGACATGTCCGACACCTCCACTTGGGTTTACGTCGACAAGCGCTGGCAGTGCGCCTTGCATACCGAATCACAGATGGACGCGAAGCCTGCGAAACACTGAATGTTCCGTAGAAATCACCATGACTGAGAAAAGCGCAAAAGCGATTCCCGCAGGTAAACAAGCCGAAGATAAGGCATTGCCACAAAAACCGGAAAAACTGGCTGTAGCCAAAAACACGATCTGCCTTTGGTACGACAAAGATGCTGAAGCCGCTGCGCACTTCTACGCCAACACTTTTCCAGACAGCGTCGTCTCGGCCGTTCACCGCGCTCCCAGCGACTATCCGGGAGGCAAGAAAGGCGATGTGCTGACAGTGGAATTCACCGTCGCCGGCGTGGCCTGCATTGGCATAAATGGTGGCACGGCGTTCAAGCACAGCGAGGCCTTCTCCTTTCAGGTCGCGACCGAGGACCAGGAAGAGACCGACCGCTACTGGAACGCGATCGTCGGCAATGGCGGTCAGATGAGCGAGTGCGGCTGGTGCAAGGACCGTTGGGGCCTGTCGTGGCAAATTGCTCCCCGCGTTTTGACCGAGGCGCTTGCCGCGGGCGGTGACGAGGCGCGGCGCGCTTTCGACGCCATGATGGGCATGAAGAAAATCGATGTTGCTGCGATTAAGGCGGCGCGGCTGGGCACCAAAGTCAGTTCACCATGATCACACTCCATGGCTACGGCCGCATTCATCCGATATGGCTTGCAACGTTCGCCCGGGCGGGCTTGATCGGACTGTCACTGCAATTCACCCGCGTGGCACTGGGCGCCGAAGGCGGCCTGGCCGACGCGCACCACATTCTTAAGGGGTACAGCACCCGCAATCGCATGCTGGTCAAGCGCGCCAATAGCAGTGGCCAATGTGCGCCGACAAACGGACGCGAGGCTGCACGTCGCGCTACAACGCAGCTACAGCAAAGCAGCGCGCAATGACCATTGATGCAAACCCAAGGAGCAAGACCATGAGCTATATCGACGGATTTCTGGTTCCCGTGAAAGCAGGCAACAAGGCGGCCTATCGCGAGATGGCATCCAAAACAGCCGCGCTCTTGAAGGAATTCGGCGCGACGCGCGTTGTGGAATGCTGGGGCGATGCGTTGCCCGACGGCAAGGTCACCGACTTCAAGCGCGCCGTGAAGGCGGAGGGCGAAGAGACCGTCGTCTTTTCGTGGATCGAATGGCCATCAAAAGCGGCGCGTGATGCCGGCAACGAGAAGTTCATGAACGACCCGCGCATGAAGGCGATGGGAACCATGCCGTTTGACGGAAAGCGGATGGTCTATGGCGGCTTCGAGCCGCTGCTGGATGCCTGATCGGGCGGCAGCAGTCGATCCATTCATCCTCACACCCATCAACAAAGGAACCCCCCATGAAAGTTCAAGCGTACATCTCTTTCCACGGCCGCTGCGAAGAGGCCCTGGACTTCTACAAGAAGTCCGTTGGCGCCAAAGTCACCGGCCTGATGCGTTGGAAGGAAAGCCCCGACGCGGCTATGAAGCCGGCGCCCGGTTTTGAAGACAAGGTCATGAATGCCGCCTTTCGCATCGGCGACACCGCGTTGATGGCTGACGACAGCCCGGGCGACACGCAAGCAGAGTTCAAGGGGGTGACGCTGGCGATCGAGGTGGCCGACGACGCGGAAGCCAGACGCGTTTTCACGGCGCTCGGTCAGGGCGGAAAAGTCACGATGGCCCTGATGAGAACGTTCTGGACTTCTTCGTTCGGCATGCTGACTGACAAGTTCGGCGTGCCGTGGATGGTGAATGTGGCGGCGCCGAAGGCGTAGGCCTGCAATCGCAATGACCACCACCGATCTCAAGTCTGCGATCGACCTTGCCCGGCAGAATGGCGTGCGCTTTCCGAATGAAAGCGCCGACTACCGGCATGCACGCGACGCGCTACTTGCCGAGGAAATCGAACTTCGACGCCACATCGAGCGCGTCGCGGAGCAACGACGCGCCCTGCCGCCGGGCGGCACCGTGCCCAAGGACTACGCCTTCGACGGCGAGAACGGCCCCGTCAAATTTTCTGGGTTGTTTGGCGACAAGCAGACGCTGGCGGTCTATAGCTACATGTACGGGCCAAAGCGCGCACAGCCCTGCCCGATGTGCACGTCGCTGGTGGCCGCCTGGGACGGCGAAGCGCTCGACGTCGAACAGCGCATTGCGCTGGTGATGGTCGCGCGATCGCCGATCGAGCGACTACTGGCCGTAAAGAAAGAGCGGGGTTGGCAGCACGTCAGGCTTTACTCGGACATGGATGGCGAATTCACTCGCGACTACGTCAGCGCCACCGACGCAGACATTCCGGCGTTCAATGTTTTCACCAGGCGCGACGGAAGTATTCGGCACTTCTGGAGCGGCGAGATGGGTGGCGGTACGGCCGATCCGGGACAGGACCCGCGCGGCGCGCCCGACCTCATGCCGCTGTGGACCATTCTCGACAGTACACCCGAAGGGCGCGGCGGTGATTGGTACCCGAGCTTGAGCTATGGCACGCGCTGAGTCCTCTGTACCCCGCGGTAATTCACCAACCGCCAGGAATGCAGGGCCATGATGACCGCAAATGCCATGACTATGAGTGAGACGACCACGGGGAGATCTCGGTCTGCCGCGTGCAAAGGCATCATGGAACCGGCGCTGGACCTCGGGTTTTCTGGTCACGCGGACTCCGGAAACGCCTTCGGGACGCACTTTGGAATCGCGCCATCGATCTCTCGCGACCGTGCGCTATAGACCGGCGCAACAGTTGAAGCCGCCTTGCGTTGGGCCCCCGGCGGACTGGTTTATGGCTCAACGAACGCTGCGGCACAACGTCGACCGCCGCTACATCTCCATGGCGGCCGCCGGATGGCAAATTTGTTTGGACGTGCTGGATTACGCGCTCAGCGGCGCGCCGCTCGGACGCGTCGTCGGTCCAGAGACGATGAAGTTCGAAGGCTGGCAGCGACTGAACGCGGAATACGCCACGCAATTCGGTATGGGGACTTGAGCATGCCCTTGCTGTGCGCTGGGCGGCAGCAACATCGTGCTGCTTCACGTATGCAAGGCATGCTTTGCAGTCCTGTCCTTCAGGGGGCCTTGCTGAAGGACGACCATCCTCGCGGCCAGAAAAGCACATCAATGGACGTTGTCCTACTCCCCCTCGGCCTGCAAGATGGCGCAATCAGGGTGATCCGGGCCGTATAACAGTTGGCGGGCCGCGCCTGTTGCCCGGGCAAAAATCTACTTTCCAGGGAGAGCACATGAACCCATCCGCCAACCAGCCGTCGACACCCGTACCTGCCGACGAAGATCTTGCCGAGCAAGCCCGCCCCGGCCACGGCATTCCCTCGCAGGACCCGGACCCCGCGGCACAGGTGCCACTGGAACCCGAGGAAATCGAGCGCGAGGCCAATTCGGTGCTGGCGGGTGGTGGCGTGATGGTCGGTGCGGCCGCCGGCGCTGCTATCGGCGGCGTAGTGGCCGGCCCGGTGGGCGTGCTGGTGGGTGGCACGCTGGGATCCGTGGCCGGCGCATTGGGTGGCGACGCCGCTGGCATCATGGCGAACGCGGATGACTCGCACGACCCTGACGCAGCACCTGCTGCGAAGCATGCCCCTGCCCATTGATGGTCGTGGCGGTAGCGGAATCCGTGGAGATGGTCGAAGGCACTGTGTGCGCCAGCGGACTGCGCCAAGACTGCTTGCGGTGCGCGGTGTGTGACATCGCTCGATCTTTCAATGCCGTACATCGTTGACCCTGGATCAATCGGCGCAATGCCCTGAGCTTCACGGTCGGCCCGTCGCACGCGACCTGGCGCATCCGACCGCAGGAGATGTCCTACGCGCCCTGGGTGTGATGCCTGATCGCACTCCATGACGTGTCCTGTTGGAATGGGCGCAGCTTGCCGCAACGCGCTGGCAGCCGCTCCAACCAAGACGAGGACTCCCCCATGAACCACGACGAACATGCCACACCCACGACTGACGCTGAGGCGCAATTGCGCCTATGGGACCTCATCAAGGACATCCGGTTTGCGATGTTCACCTCGCGCCATGCCAATGGCCATCTGCACTCCAGGCCCATGACGACGCAAAACACCAAGGTGGACGAGGACGCGATGCTGTGGTTCTTCATGGCGCGCCACGGTGATCCCGTGGCGGACATCGCAGGCGATTCGGCGGTGAACATCGTATACGCTGACCCCGGGGCGGATCGGTACGTGTCGATCTCCGGAACCGCAGAGGTCGTCGAAGATGCTGCCCGCAAGCAGTTGTTGTGGACGCCATCGGCCGCGGACTGGTTCCCGAGCGGCGCAACCGACCGTGAACTCGCACTTGTACAGGTTCGGGTCATCCACGCCACTTACTGGGCCAACGACACAAGCAAGATCACGCAATTGATCCGCAACGCCGCAGCGGCCATCACCGGCAAGCCGACACCGGCGCTCGGCGAACACGCCACGATCCGCCTGGGCTGAACGATTCACCCTGGCCGCCCGGAACAGGGCCTGCGGTCAGCCGGCAGGGGACGCCAGCGCGCCCGGAACGGGCCGTAGCGCATGGTGCGTTGGGAATGCGCCTTGACCGGTTACCTGGCCAGCCACACCGCCAGGTCGTCGGCGCCGCCAATATGCCGGCCGTCCACATACACCTGCGGTGTGGTGCCGCGCCCGCTCACCGCCTGCAAGGAGCTGTAGCTGACACCGTGGCTGCCCAGATCGATCTCCTCGAACAACAGGCCCCTGTCGTTCAGCATCCGGCGGGCACGGGCACAATGCGCGCATCCAGGCTTGCCGAACAGCGTGATGCGAGGCGCACCACCGCTTGTGGAGTGAGGTAGTTCAGCATGGTGTCGGCATCCGACACCGTGAACGGATCTCCCGGCTCCTCCGGTTCGATGAACATCTTCTCAATCATGCCGTCGCGCACCAGCATGGCGTAGCGCCAGCTGCGTTTGCCCATACCGAGGTCCGACTTGTCGACCTGCATGCCCATGGCGGTGCTGAACTCTGTGTTGCCATCGGGCAGGAAGTAGATGTCCTGCGCGTGTTGCTCCTCCTTCCATGTCTCCATCACGAACGGTTCACCGCCAACAACCGGGTCTACCCGCCCAAATCGATGACCGCCGCCAGCGGCACGTTGCCCGGCTTCTCGTAGTCCGCGATCACGAATGCCCCGAGCCGAGTCATAACTGGCATCCTCCAGCAGTTCCAGCACGAATCCCACTGACGCGTTGTCGAGTACTGCAAACGGCTCGTCCAAGAGCGTCATGGCCGCGCCAGCCGCGAAAGCAGCGGCCAACCAAACCTTACGCTTGGACCCGGTGGACAGCATGTACATCGGCTTGCCCAGATGCGGTGTCAGCGAGAGACCTTCGATCAAGATGGCCAGCTTCGGCAGGTCGAACCCACGATGGAAATCTTGCTGCGACTTGAAATAGTCCGCCGCAGTAACTTGGTCATGCGCGTCGGACCGTGGGTCGGCTCTGAACACCTGTTGCCGGTACGCGACCGGATCGTCACCAAGGCACACGCCGTGGGCCACCAAGCGCCCATGCTGGGCCGGGAGTACCCCGGCCAGCAAACGCAGCAATGTGGTCTTACAAGTGCCTTCGCCACCACCCACCAATGTGAAGCCTGGTGGAATGCGCGCCGACCAGTTTGTGAAAAGCTCGCGCTGCGGGTGGTAATGTATGCTGTCGGCGCGAAGAACGGCCGTCCCGGCAACGGTCACTTGATCTACAGACCGGTCCTTCTCGGTTTTGGGCATCGAGCCCATTCGAGGAATGCCAGTGATCCGGCAATCAGTCCTCGGGCTCAACTACGCGGTCGTGCTCCGGGTCGTCGGGAATATCTGGTGGCACGAGTCCTTCAACCGGTTCGACCGGTAGCGGCCCTGGATCGGGATCGTCGCTTTCGCGTGCGAGCATTCGATGCGATTTGCGTGACAGGTGGGACAGCATGGTGACCTCCAAGTAGGTGACCATGGTCCACCATCGCGTCGGCCACGTCGTTAGGACTGCGGCCCGAGTTGGTGTCGGCGAAGGCTGACAGCACCGCGATCGGCGCGCATGGTCCAGGCCAATGCAGCGATTCGCGCCGGTCGTGACGGCCGTTGTCGTTCGCCTACGACCCGAGGCGCGGCGTCAACCTCGCCGACCACCTGGGTGCGCACCACATAGAAACCTGCTGCTGGTCGGAACGCTCGAAAGGAGGTGCGTCTCATCTCGACCGGCGCTGCGACCTATCGCACCAATGCCGCCTCCAGCTGCGCCTTGTTCATGGTGGATCGCCCCTTCACACCCCGCTAGCGAGCTTCGTTGCGCAATTGAAGCAGTGTTCGGCCGCCGGGACCACGGTGCGAACGCAGCCCGCCGCGCCGACCGGCGGACATGTCGTTGCGAGAAGATGCGCTGGCTTGCGCGGACTCCCCGTGCTGCGCACGCTCCTTGTTGACAACCCGTGCCGCGATTTCTTCGGCCAGGGGCTCTGGCTTTCCCCGTTCGAGCAGGCTGTCCTTGATGTGCGTGTATTGGCGTTCCCGCTTGGCACTCCAGCTTTTCTGAGGCATGAGGAATCCTTGAAACTTGAGAAATTGGCAGGAATGCCACGACGACCTCAAGATTCCGTCGGTTCAACAATCCGGAGGGCCTTCCCCGACAAGTACCGCCGGTAGTCGGCGATGGGGATCGCCGCCGAGCCGTGATATTCACCCTCCGACCAACTGATCGTGGCGTCCAGGGTAGTCACATCCACCTGGCAGGGGCCGGGTCGAATCGTGATGTTGGCGCCATCGCCTTCCCGGTACTCGACCTTCCCCACGATGAGTGCGCTCGTGCTCATTTTTGCCCCCATGCCTGGCGGCAGGTTCGCGGTTCGGATAACGTGTTTGACAACGTCAGCGCGCCTCGGGTGCCTTTCGCGCCGGCCCTCACGGTCGCACTCCCACCTGGCCGCGTGCCTCGCCATTCGGGTTGGCGGCGGTATGAAGGTTCACATACCACCTGCCACCGCGGAGGTCGGCGACCTGCCCCGGCGTCAGCGTAACGCTTCCGACGATAGGGCTGGTCAGGGGACCGGTGATCGGCACGACCACGCTTGCATTCTGCCCAGGCATCGCCGGTCC
>JANMYG010000473.1:0-3317 GCA_031381865.1 Betaproteobacteria bacterium
TAGGGGTTCTTCCAGAACCTGGCCACCATGGCGCGCAGCAGCAGCTGTTGGGCAATACTCATGCGCGCGTGCGGCGGCATTTCGAACGCCCGCAATTCGAGCAGGCCCAGGCGCCCGGTGGCGGAGTCGGGCGAGTACATCTTGTCGATCGAGAACTCGCTGCGGTGGGTGTTGCCGGTCACGTCGATCAGCACGTTGCGCAGCGTGCGGTCGACCAGCCACGGCGGCATCGACTGCCCATAGAGCGTGCGGTTGTGGTGGATCTGCTCGAGCGCGATCTCGAGCTCGTACAGCTGGTCGTTGCGTGCCTCGTCGACACGCGGGGCCTGGCTGGTGGGGCCCACGAACATGCCGCTGAACAGGTAACTCAGGCTGGGGTGGTTGTGCCAGTACAGCAGCAGGCTGGCGAGCAGTTCGGGCCGGCGCAGGAACGGGCTGTCGGCCGGCGTCGCCCCGCCGAGCACGAAATGGTTGCCCCCGCCAGTGCCGGTGTGGCGGCCATCGGTCATGAATTTCTCGGCCGACAGGCGGGATTCGAATGCCGCGTGGTACAGGAACTCGGTGTTCTTCACCAGTTCGCTCCAGCTGCCGACCGGATGGATGTTGACCTCGATCACGCCCGGGTCGGGCGTGACCTGGAGCAGCTTCAGGCGCGGGTCGCGCGGCGGCGGATAACCTTCGAGCACCAGCCGGATGCCTTGCTCCTGTGCCGTGGCCTCGACCGCGGCCAACAGGTCGAGGTAGTCCTCCAGGCGCTCCAGCGGTGGCATGAACACGTACAACACACCCGACGCCTCCCCCACGGCTTCGGCCTTGGGTCCGCTGGCCCGGCGCGGATCGCGCACCTCCACGCACAGCGCGGTGCGGCTGGTCCAGGCCGCCGACTCGTGGCGTTTGGGCATGCGCGCGAAATCGGACGGCTCGTCCTGTGCCGGACTTTGCGCATGTGCACTGGTGCTGCCCGCCGCCGCCGCAGCGCCGGTCGCGGCCTGCATCTTGCGCATGGCTTCGGTGTGGGGGCCGGCCCCGGTCAGGTAAGGCGAGGCGCCGCGCACGGCGCTGGTGTCGGCGTCCGCCTCTGAGCCGGCGCGGCCCGACGCGGCGACCGCGCCGACTGGCGACCCCGCCGGTGCGGACCTGGCCATGTCCGCCGCCGGCGCGGCATACCGGCGCGTGACCGCTTCGTGGCCCGGCAGGTCAGGACGCGTCGTGCTCGGATCCTCCTCCACCAGATACGGATAGTCGGCCTTGCTGACCCAGGGCAGGGAGTCCAGCGGCAGGCGCAGGCCCATCGGTGAATCACCCGGCATCAGGTACATGCGCTCGTCGCGCAGGAACCACGGGCCGGTGGTCCATACTGGTCCTGCCAGCGCCGGCTTGTCGCGCGCCTTGATCGGCAACACGTATCCCACCACGGCGTCGAGCTTCTGCGCGAATACGCGGCGCAGGCGGGCGCGCTCCATTTCGTCGTCGAGCCGCGCATCGAAGGGGTCGACGTTGACCGGAAGGCGGCGCTCGCGCCACAGGTAGTAGAAGACGTCTTCGTGGGCCGGCAGGACGAATGCGCTGCTCAGCCCCAGGCGGGCCGCCAGCGCAGAGACGAATCGCTGCGCATGTTCGCTGGTGTAGTGAGTGGGAGCGCGCTCGTCGGCGAACAGCGCCGGGTTGCTCCATGCCGGCTGTCCGTCGCTGCGCCAGTAGATGTTCAGGGCCCAGCGCGGCAACTGCTCGCCCGGGTACCACTTGCCCTGGCCGAAGTGCAGGAATCCGCCCTGGCCATATTCGGTGCGCAGTTTATGCACCAATTCGGTGGCAAATCCCCTTTTGGTCGGGCCCAATGCGTCGGTGTTCCATTCCGGTGCATCGCGGTCGCTCACGGCGACGAAGGTAGGTTCGCCACCCATTGTCAGCCGCACATCCTCGGCCAGCAGTTGTTCGTCCACGGCCGCACCCAGGCGCATCACCTCGGCCCACTGTTCTTCGGTATAAGGCTTGGTCACGCGCGGTGACTCGTAAATGCGCGTGACCTTCATCTCGTGGCGGAACTCGACCTCGGCTTCGTCCACGCCGCCTTCGATCGGTGCCGCGCCCGAGGGCTGCGGAGTACACGCCAACGGGATATGGCCCTCGCCTGCGAGCAGGCCGGAGGTGGCGTCCAGCCCGACCCAGCCGGCGCCCGGCAGGTAGACCTCGCACCAGGCGTGCAGGTCGGTGAAGTCGACTTCGGTGCCGCTCGGGCCGTCGAGCGCCTTGACGTCGGGTTTGAGCTGGATCAGGTAACCCGAGACGAAACGCGCCGCCAGGCCGCAGTGGCGCAACAACTGCACCAGCAGCCAGGCCGAGTCGCGGCAGGACCCGGCCGCGAGCGCCAGCGTCTCGTCGGGCGTCTGCACTCCCGGCTCCATGCGGATCAGGTAACGGATGTCGTGGTGCAGCATCTGGTTGCAGTGCACCAGGAAATCGATGCTGCGCCGCTCGCTGCGATCGACCTTGGCCAGATACAGCTTCAGCGCGTCGGTCAGCGGGTCCGCGGCGAGGTAGGGCGCAAGTTCCTGCGCCAGCAGTGGGTCGTACTTGAACGGGTATTTCTCGGCCGCCGGTTCCAGAAAGAAATCGAACGGGTTGTAGACCGCCATGTCCAGCACCACGTCGACCGTGACCTTGAATTCGCGCGTCTTCTCGGGGAACACCAGCCGCGCCTGGTAGTTGGCGAACGGGTCCTGCTGCCAGTTGATGAAATGCCCGGCCGGTTCGATCTTGAGCGAGTAGGAAATGATCTTGCTGCGGCAGTGGGGCGCCGGGCGCAGCCGCACCACTTGCGGTCCCAGCGTGACAAGACGGTCGTAGGAATAGTGTGTGACGTGGTGCAGCGCGGCGTGGATCGACATGCGTAATCTCTGGTTGACCGGCAGGGTACCGGCGCGGACCGGCCAGGCAAGGCCGGGCCATGGCTGGATACTAGCAATATTGGCGCCACGTCTCCCGGGCTCTGGCTCCCCCGGTCCGCACCGCGCGCTTTTGGGCGTGGAAGGTGCCGCGCCATGTAATGCCTGATTGATGACGCGTGAAATGCGCCGGCTGCGCCAATGGCCGCTTGCGGCCCATTGCGGACATTCGTTGGCACGCGACTTTCATGTGCCGTTGCGCCTCGCGGCATGCGGTACGCCGTGTGTTCACCGGGGAGGCTGCAAAGGCGTGCGGGGGCCGCTGTCGTCGCTTTACTGGAGCGGTCGTGCGCTGAACGCGCCGACTGCCCTGCGGTGCTCGGTCTTGCGCCCCGTCGCGGAACTCGCTGCGTTCGCTGCGCTCTCTACGCT
>JANMYG010000558.1:0-1692 GCA_031381865.1 Betaproteobacteria bacterium
GGCAAGTGCAGATGGTTGACGAGTTTGGGAACCCTGGCGTAGGTGTCGATCAGCGCGGACGTGAACTCGTTGGGATGGCTCGTCGTGTAACGGATGCGCTCGATCCCCGGGATATCGGCCACGTATTCGATCAGGGTCGCCAGGTCGGCACGGTCGGTGCTGCCGCCCATCGGCGCGCGGTAGGCGTTGACGTTTTGCCCCAGCAGCGTGACCTCTTTGACGCCCTGCTGCGCCAGGCCGGCGATCTCGACCAGCACGTCATCGAACGGCCGGGAAACCTCCTCGCCGCGGGTATACGGCACGACGCAATAACTGCAGTACTTCGAGCAGCCCTCCATGATGCTGACAAAGGCGGTGGCGCCGTCCACCTTGGCTGGTGGCAGGTGGTCGAACTTCTCGATCTCGGGGAAACTGATGTCGACCTGGGCCCGGTCCTGCAACTTGCGCTGGCGCAACAGCTCGGGCAAGCGGTGCAGGGTCTGCGGACCGAAAACCACGTCGACGTAGGGTGCCCGCTCGATGATCGCCGCCCCCTCCTGGCTGGCGACGCAACCGCCGACACCGATCTGCACACCCCGGCGCTTGAGGTGCTTGATGCGCCCCAGGTCGGAGAACACCTTCTCCTGGGCCTTCTCGCGCACCGAACAGGTATTGAACAACACCAGGTCGGCCTCGTTCACGTCCTGGGTCGGTTCGTAGCCGTCTGCGGCACGCAACACGTCGACCATCTTGTCCGAGTCGTACTCGTTCATCTGGCAGCCGAAGGTCTTGATGAATACTTTCTTGCCCATGCTGGATCGTGCTTTCATGTGTGGCCGCCGGGTCGAGCGGCGCCGCGCCGCCAATGGACGCGCACCCGGTCAGTCGTGGCGCCTGCCGCACCGGCGACGAGGTGGCTGCTACTGCTTCGGGTACTTGGGCAATTGGTCGAACGGTGTCTTGCCGTCGTCGGTCTTGGGTTTGTCACCTGACGAACCAAAACTGAAATTGGTCACCGGCTCCATGCCCTTGCGCTCCTGCTGCGCCTCTGCCTCGTTCAGAATCCATATCTCCTGAATGGCGCCCTGCTGGCCCCGCAGGTAGTTCACCAGCACAGTCTGACCGACCAGAGACGCGGACATCACCAGCATGTTGGTAGTGCCGCGGATACGGACACCGGGAGTGAGCCGCTCGGAACTGCCGTTCAGCAGCACCTCGGGTGGGGCCGTGACCGTCAACGCGCCACGTTTGGCCGCCTGCGGAAACTGCCGGACGAACTCCTGCGCGGCAGCGCCCAGCGGCCAGAACGAAACGATGCCGGCGAGCAGAGCCAGCAGAATTGCCAGTGTGCGGGCGACTGGATTGGGGCGACAGCGTTTCATGGTTTTCATCCAGAGGCTGCAAATGGGTGGTGGCGCTTCACGGATTCGAACCGCGGACCTGTGGATTATGATTCCATCGCTCTAACCGACTGAGCTAAAGCGCCATGTGGTACCGACGGGCCTGCCATCGAGACGGGCCACAGCCTTGGATTATAGACAAGCATGCCGCGCCCGAAACTCCGTGATGGACAATGCGCCGCCTACTCGTGTTTGAAGGCCGCCTTGCGTTTGTGCACGAATGCGTCCATGCCCTCTTTCTGGTCTGCGGTGGCAAATAACGCGTGGAACAGGCGGCGCTCGAACATGATGCCGTCGCTCAGGCTGCCTTCGA
>JANMYG010000608.1:0-2690 GCA_031381865.1 Betaproteobacteria bacterium
CATGTCCTTGGGGTGGACGAACTTGATCTCGTCGATCAGGTTCATCTCGGTCAGCAGGATCGCGCATGCGAGACCGTCGAAGTCGCTGCGCGTGACAAGCCGGTATTTCTGGTCGGGCATGGAGCTCTCCACTGGATCGAAAGAAAAAACGATTCTATTCGCTCGATGTGAAAAGGCCGTTCCAGACGCTGGGCAGCGGCCGGGAGCGCAAGCGCGTCGCCAGCTCCGGGCCGGCTCCCGCGCCGGCTTCACGCGGGCTACGTGAAGCTGCGTCGCGCAAAGTCGTTGGCGCGGACCTATTGGGGCAAAGCTACTGGCGCGATGTTATTGGCGCGAAGCGCCATCACCACGAACATGCCCGGCCGGATCGTCCGCGCCGTGCCCACCACGCGGGTCACCGACGGCATCGTCGGCGCCGTGGCCGCCGCGCGTTTCACCAACGGGGTCGTCGGCACCCCGGCCGCCGCGCGTCGCGCCAACGGTGTCGTCAGCGCCGCGCCCACCACGCGTGTCGCCGGTAGCCGCGTCGGTGCCGCGCCCGCCCCGGGCGTCACCCACGGAGTCACCCCGTGCACCGCGGGAGTCGCCCACGGAGTCACCGCGTCCGCCGCGGGAGTCGCCAACGGAGTCACCACGACCGCCGCCGCCACTAGCGCCGCCACTGCCTGCGCCTCCGCCTGTGCCGCCTCCGCCACCGCCCGCCCCACCGCCACTGCTACTGCCTCCGCCCCCGCTCCCACTGCCTTCGCCATGGGCGAACGCGGGTGTCACGACCAGACCGACGGTCAGTGCGGCCAACACGGCGAGTGCGGTTTTCTTGAATGTGAACATGGTATTTCCCCTTGTATGTGAATCTGAAGTGTGCCTGTGTACGTGTGAATATTTCCCACGCACAGCCAAAGTGTATGTGGGAAATATTCCCCCGTCAACATGTTTGTGTGATTATTTCCCACATTTTTGAAGCAAAACGTTAAAATGCGGTTTTATGGACCAGTTCGCCATGCCATCCCCGGATACCCACGCCACGACGCCGTCACCGGCGCTGGTGCGCGCGCTGCGTCAGGTGCTGCGCCCGCTGGTCAAGCTGATGCTGGCGCGTGGCGTGACTTTCGCCTACCTGGCGGAGCTGCTCAAGGCGCTGCTGGTCGAGGTGGCCGACCGGGAGTTTCGGATCGGCGCCAAGCCGCCGACCGACAGCCGGATCAGCCTGGTGACTGGTGTGCACCGCAAGGACGTCAGCCGGCTGCGCCAGGCGCTGCACTCGAAAGACGCGTCCGTCCCGTCGGTGGTGTCATTGGGCGCGCAACTGGTCGCCGTGTGGCTTGGGTCGCCGCAATACCTGGGCGATGACGGCCACCCGCGGCCGCTGCCGCGTTTCGCCAGCGAGGGCGGCGCGCTGTCGTTCGAGGCGCTGGTCGCAAGTGTCAACAGCGACATCCGCTCGCGGGTCGTGCTCGACGAGTGGCTGCGCCTGGGCGTGGTGCATTTCGACGCCGAGCGGCGCGTGTGCCTGAACGCCGAGGCCTTCGTACCTGCCGAAGGCTCCGACGAGAAGGCCTATTACCTCGGCCACAACCTGCACGACCATGCCGCCGCCGCGACCCACAACCTGCTGGGCGGCCAGCCCGCGTTTCTCGAGCGCTGCGTGCATTACGACGCGCTTGGCGCCGGGTCGATCGAGGCGCTGGCCAGGCAGTCCGAGTCGATGGGCATGAAGGCCCTGCTGGCCGTCAACCGGAGCGCGCTGGCGGCCGAGCAAAAGGACGCGGCTGACAACACGCCACGGCACCGCATGACCTTCGGGATCTATTTTTATTCCGAGCCGGTGGACGCCGGTTCACAACTGCCCGTGGAACCAGCGCCGCGTCCGGGCGACGGAGGGCCAATATGACCCGCGCCAGCGGCAGTCCGGCGGTACGGCGGCCCCTGCGTGCCACCAGCGCGCTGCTGCTGCTGCTGGTGCTGGGCGCAAGCGTGCCGGCACAGGCACAGGCACAGGCCCAGAACCAGAACCAGAACCAGAACCAGAACCAGAACCAGTGCGCGCGCGGCGCTTCGCCGACCAATCCGGTCGCGGCCACATCCTCGGGTGTGGGTGGCACCGGTGCGCCGGCTCAGGAGCCCCTGAGCGCGCACAAGGGCGCATGGCGAAGCGCCATGGGTTGGCTCGGACTGGATCGGGCGGACACCTCCGGGGGCATCGGCGGCACCGGCGTGGTGGCCGGGCGGCCCGGCTTGGGGGGCACCGGCATCGACAACGGCGGCATCGGCGGCACCGGCATTGTGGGTGTGATCACCGGTTTTGCGAGTATTTGCGTCAATGGCGTGGAGGTCCATTTCGGCATCGATACCCCGGTCACCGACAACGGGCAACCGGCATCGGCCCGGCAACTGGCGGTGGGTCAGGTTGTCGCGGTGCGCGCTGCCGGTGCCGGGGCAGAGGTGTCGGCACGCACGATCGCGCTGATCCATGCGGCGGTGGGGCCGATCGGTGCGCTCGATGCCACCACCGGCGAGTTCCAGATTCTGGGCCAGCAGGCACGGACGCCCGACCCGGCGGAACTGGCCGCGCTGAAGCCGGGCGACTGGGTCCGCGTCAGCGGGCAGCGCCTGGCCAGCGGGGAGATTGCGGTATCGCGGCTCGAGCCGACGGCGCCGCAGGCGCAGGCGCAGGTGAACGGTTTTGTGCG
>JANMYG010000644.1:0-4860 GCA_031381865.1 Betaproteobacteria bacterium
TCGTCTTCGGTGTCGAACACGCTCACCGCCGTCACCGGGCCGAAGACCTCTTCGCGGGCGATGGCCATGGTGCTGGTGGCACCCACGAACAGCGTGGGCTCCACGAAGGCGCCGCCGGCGACCGGGCCACGGCTGCCGCCACCCATGGCCAGTTGCGCACCCTCGCCCTGGCCCTGCGCGATGCGGGCCAGCACGTTGCGCTGTTGCTGGTGGCTGACCAGCGGGCCCATCGTGGTGGCCGGGTCGAGCGGGTCGCCCGGGCGGTAGGCCACCGCTGCGCGGCGTATGAAGCGCTGGACGAATTCGTCATGGATTTCGCGCTGCACCAGCAGGCGCGAGCCGGCGTTGCACACCTGGCCGGCGTTGTCGTAGATGCCGCCGACCGCGCGGTCGACCGCGGCGTCCAGGTCGTACAGGTCGGCGAAGAAGACCTGCGGGCTCTTGCCGCCGGTCTCCAGCGCCACGCGTTTCATGTTCGATTGCCCGGCGTAACCGAGCAGCAGCTTGCCCACGGCCGTGGAGCCGGTGAATGAGAGCTTGGTCACGTCCGGGTGCAGCGCCAGCGCCTTGCCGGCCTCGATTCCCATTCCGTTGACCACGTTGAACACGCCCGGTGGGCCTCCTGCCTCGACGAACAATGCGGCCAGCCGCAGGCACGACATCGGTGCCTGTTCGGCCGGCTTGAGCACGATGCAGTTGCCGGCGGCCAGGATCGGCCCGATCTTCCACATCGCCATCAGCATCGGGTAGTTCCAGGGCGTGATCGCGCCCACCACGCCCAGCGGCTCGTGCACGATCAGGTGCAGCGCGGACGGGTCGGTGTGCGTGACCGCGCCTTCGATCTTGTCGATGCATTCGGCAAAGTAGCGGATCGTCCGCAGCACTTCGGGAATGTCGATGTTCAGCACGTCGCTGATCGGCTTGCCCATGTCCAGTGTTTCCAGCAGCGCCAGTTCGTGGGCGTGCCGCTGCACCAGGTCGGCGAATCGAAACAACACGTCCATGCGCGCGCGCGGCGCCAGGCCGCGCCAGCGGCGGTCGCCCCAGGCCGCCAGCGCACTCGCGACCGCCGCATCGATGTCGGCTGCCTGGCCCCTGGCCATCTGCGCCAGCACGCGGCCGTCGGCCGGATTGATGCAGTCGAAGGTCTCGCCGGCGATGGCTGGCACATGGCGCCCGTCGATGAACAGGCCGGTGGCGGGGCGCAGTTCTTTGGCCCGGTCGGCCCACTGCTGGTGCGTGAGCGCGCCGGTCATGCGTGGCCCGGCGCCTTGGGCTGGGTGCCGGACGGCCGCGGTGCGCCCATCTCGGCCAGCAGTTCGGTCGGGTAACCCGGGGCGCGCAGCTCCAGGCCGCAGGCCTTCTCGATCATGCGCGCCACCTCGGGCGACTGCGCGTTGCCGCCGAACAGGCCGCGCGCACGCGTGAAGATCTGCTGCGTCATGCTGCCGAGTTCGAGCGGCACACCGAGCTTCTGGGCGATGTTGTTGACCAGGCCGAGGTCCTTGCAGGCCAGGTCCATCGTGAACTTGACGTTGTAGCTGCCCGAGAGGATCAGCTGCGACTCGGTTTCGTGCACGAAGCTGTTGCCCGAACTGGCGCGTATCGCGCGGTAGGCGGCGTCCAGGTCGACGCCGTACTTGGCCGGCACCATCATCGCCTCGGCCGCCGCCACCAGGTGGATGAAGGCCAGCATGTTGGTCACCACCTTCACCACCGAAGCGCTGCCGAGCTTGCCCAGATAGATGATCTGCCCACCCATCGTCGTGAGCAGCGGTTCGACGCTCTTGAAGACGGCCTGGTCGCCGCCGACCAGCACCGTGATCTCGCCTGAATTGGCGAGGTGCACACCGCCGGTCACCGGGCATTCGAGCACATGGATGCCGCGGCGGGTGGCTTCGCCTTCCAGGCGCTGCAGGTCTTCCATGTCGGTGGTGCTCATCTCGACCCACACGCTGCCCTTGGGCAGGTTCTCGAACACCCCGCCCGGGCCTTCGACCACCTTGCGCGATACGGCCGGCGACGGCAGCGCAGTGATGACCACGTCGGCGTCGCGGCAGGCGCCCGCCACATCGTCGGACCAGCGTGCGCCGGCCGCGATCAGCCGCGCGGCCAGGTTCTTGTCGAGGTCGGTGACGGTGACCGGGAATCCGGCCTTGACCAGGCTGTTGCACAGGCCCTCGCCCAGCGAGCCCAGGCCGATGAAGCCGATCTTGAGGTGGTGGTTGGATGTCATAGGTGTAGCTCTTGCGCGTTATGGGAGAAAACAAGAAAAAGAAAATCAATCAAGGCTGGCATGGCGGCCGGCCCAGGCCCGCGATGGCCGTCGGACCCGCTCCGCGGTCGCCTTCAGCCCAAGCCCGAGAGTCTGACCAATTGCCTTCACGCTGGCAAACCAAGAATCCGGCGTTATAAGATTAGCAATGCTAATGCATGACTAATCCTAAGCCCCATGCCCCGTCTTCCCCCCTTGAACTGGCTGCGTGCGTTCGAAGCCTCGGCCCGCGCGCTGAGTTTTACCGCCGCCGCGCAGGAGCTGCACATGACGCAGTCGGCCGTCAGCCAGCAGATCAAGAGCCTGGAGAACGCGCTCGGGCGGACCCTGTTCTACCGGCGCGTGCGCGGGCTCGAACTGACGGACGAGGGGCGCGGCTACCTGCCCACGGTGCAGGCCGCTTTCGCGACGCTCGAGGAAGGCACCGCGCTGCTGGTCGGGCGCAACGACCCGGACGTGCTGGAACTGCACGCCAACCTGTCGTTCGCGATCTTCTGGCTCAGCCCGCGCCTGGGCCGTTTCATGGACGAGTTCCCGTGGGTGCAACTCAATGTGGCGACCTCGATCTGGCCGCAGGAACGGCCCAGCGGCTCGGCGGCGGTGGAAATCGTGTTCGGACAGGGCAAGTGGGAGAGCCGCGTCGGCCAGCGGCTGACCCACGACACGCTGTTCCCGGTGTGTGCGCCGGCGCTCGGGGCGCGCATCCATTCGACGGCCGACCTGCTGCGCCAGCGCCTGCTCGACCTGCCCGGCACGCTGCAGAGCTGGGACGCCTGGCTCGAGGCCAGCGCGGCGGGTGAGTCGCCAGGCAAGCCGCTGGTGCACCGCGCCAGTACCTGGGCCGTCAGTCTGGAATGGGCGATGCAGGGTCTGGGCGTGGCGCTGGCGCACGAGACCGTGGCCAACCACCTGATCAGCACCGGGCGGCTGGTGCGTCCGCTCGATTTCTCGTTGCCGATGAAGGAGGCCTACTACCTGATCGCGCCCGAGGGCAGCCATACCAACGCGGCGGCGCAGGCGTTCAAGGGCTGGCTGCTGCGGGAGATGGGTCCGTGAGCCGCCGGGCCGCCCCCAAGGCGAACAGCGCCGCAGTGCGCAGCACGAAGGCACAACAATGACCCGCCGGGCCGTTCCCAAGGCGAACTGCGCCGCAGTGCGCAGGAAGAAGGACATCGAATGAGCGCGCTACCGATGCAAAGCTTCGACACCATCATCATCGGGGCCGGGACGGCGGGTTGCCTGCTGGCCAACCGCCTCAGTGCCGACCCCACCCGGCGCGTGCTGCTGCTGGAGGCGGGCGGGCTCGACAACTACCACTGGATCCATATCCCTGTGGGGTACCTGTATTGCATCGGCAACCCGCGCACCGACTGGTTGTACAGCACCGAGCCCGCGGCCGGCCTGAACGGGCGCACGCTGCTGTACCCGCGCGGCAAGACGCTGGGCGGCTGCACCAGCATCAACGGCATGATCTACATGCGCGGCCAGGCGCGCGACTACGACCATTGGGCGGCCCTGACCGGCGACGAGCAGTGGGACTGGGCCAACTGCCTGGCGGATTTCAAGGCGCACGAGAGCCACTACCGGCTCGATGCCGGCGCGCCGCCGGACGCGGCCATGGCGGCCTTTCATGGGGCGAGCGGCGAGTGGCGGGTCGAGAAGCAGCGCCTGCGCTGGGACGTGCTGGACGCATTTGCCCAGGCCGCCCAGCAGGCGGGCATACCGGCCACGGACGACTTCAACCGCGGCGACAACCTCGGGGTCGGTTATTTCGACGTGAACCAGAAAAACGGCTGGCGCTGGAACGCGGCCAAGGCCTTTCTGCGACCCACCACCATGGGCCGCAGCAACTTCACGTTGTGGACCGGGGCGCAGGTCAGCCGCCTGTTGTTCGAAAGCGGACCCGATGGCGCACTGCGCTGTTCGGGCGCCGAGGTGGTGCGCGGCGGCAAGGCCGGGCACAAGCTGACGCTGACCGCCAGCCGCGAAGTGGTGCTGTGCGCCGGCGCCATCGGCTCGCCGCAGCTGTTGCAGCTTTCGGGCGTCGGGCCGGCGGAGCTGCTGCAGCGGCACGGCATCCCGGTGCAACACGCCTTGCCCGGCGTAGGGGCCAACCTGCAGGACCACCTGCAGATCCGCGCCGTCTACAAGGTGCAGGGAACCCGTACCCTCAACACGGTCGCCGGCTCATGGTGGGGCAAAGCCGGCATCGCGCTGCAATACGCGCTCACGCGCAGCGGGCCGATGAGCATGGCGCCGTCGCAACTCGGCGCCTTCACCCGCAGCAGCCCGGAGATGGCGCATCCGAACCTCGAATACCACGTGCAGCCGCTGAGCCTGGACGCGTTCGGCCAGCCGCTGCACAGCTTTGGCGCCATCACCGCCAGCGTGTGCAACCTCAACCCGACCAGCCGCGGCACGGTCGGCATCAAGAGCGCCAATTTCGAGGACGCGCCGGCGATCGCCCCCAATTACCTGAGCACGCCCGAAGACCGCAAGGTGGCGGCCGACTCGCTGCGCGTCACGCGGCGCATCGTCGCGCAGCCGGCACTGGCGAAGTACCAGCCGCAGGAGTTCCGGCCCGG
>JANMYG010000792.1:0-3574 GCA_031381865.1 Betaproteobacteria bacterium
GCAAACACCAGCGGGCTGTCGGAGCTGCCGTTGATCTCGGCCTCCACCGCGTCGCACAACATGGCCAGTTGCGCGTAAGCGGCACCGAACACCTGTGCCATGGTGCGAAACGAGATGGCGTCCTGGATCGATCGCGGTGGCAACGCATGCAGGCTGCTGCCGGCCGTCAGCGCACGGAACAATGCGGCGGCGGCCGGCTGCGCACCGGCCGGCCTGGCAGCAGCGATCCGGGGGTCGAACACGCTCAGGTTGGCGGCATAACCCTCGTCGGCCAGGGCGGCGACAGCGGCCGCCACCAGCATGTCTTGCCCCAGGTCCGCGGCCACCACGGCCGCATACCCGGTGGTCAGCGGGCTGGCGTTGATCAGCCCCAGGCCGTCCTTGGCCTGCAGCCGCACGGGCACCAATCCGGCGGCGGCCAGCGCCTCGGCGCCCGGGTAGCGGCGACCCTGAAAAAATGCCTCGCCCTGGCCGATGATCGGGGCCGCCATGTGCGCACACAATCCCAGGTCTCCCGCGCCGATCGAACCCAGCATCGGCACCACGGGCGTCACGCCCCGGTCCAGCAGGTCCATCGCGGCCTGCGCCGCCGCGGGGCTGACGCCGGTGCCGCCCCGCGCGAAGCCGATCACCCGTGCCAGCTGGCCGGCCCGAACCACATCTTGCGGCAGCGCTTCACCCATGCCGATCATGCGGCCCAGGATCACCTGCTCCTGGAACGCCAGCATCTCGCCCGCATCCAGCCGGTAACCCAGGTTGCCGCCCAGCCCGGTATTGAGGCCGTACACCGGGGCACCCGCGTCGATGTGCTTTTGCACCACCTGGCGGTCGACCCGCAGCCGCTCCAGCGCCGCCGGTGCGAATGCGAACCTGCTGCTGCCGCGCGCCGCGTCGGCAAGCCAGCGGCAGGTGACGAACGTGGCGTCGATCAGGTGTTGGGGCATGGACTTTGCGGCAAAGCGGCAAGCATAGTCACAAAACAGCGGCGCGCAAAACCATCCTTGCTTGAGCGACGTCCTCGTGGCTGCGGTGCCAGAAGGAACCCGGCCGCGACCCGGTCCGCAAGTTCGGCGCCGTGCGGCGCATCAACCAGCAGACCGCCTGCATCGTGTGCGAAGGCGGGTTGCCCCCTCAACGCCCCTTCCAGACCGGATCGCGCTTTTCGGCAAAGGCGCGCGCGCCCTCGAGCTGATCCTCCGACGAATACAGCCGGTCCACCGTCGGCAGCTGGCCTTTGGTGATGCGGTTCAGCGCATCCTGAAAGCGCATGTTCTCGGCCTCGCGCACCACTTCCTTGATGGCGGCGTACACCAGCGGCGGGCCGGATTCCAGCAGCCGCGCCAGCTCCCAGGTTTTTGCCAGCAGGTCGGCTGGCGTGGTGATCTGCTTCACCAGTCCCCAGCGCAGCGCCTCGTCGGCGTCGAACCAGCGGCCGGTCAGCAGCAGGTCCATCGCCACATGGTACGGAATGCGCTTGGGCAATTTGATCGAGGCCGCGTCGGCTACCGTGCCGGAGCGGATTTCCGGCAGCGCGAAGGTGGCATTGTCCGAACACAGGATCAGGTCGCACGACAGCGCCAGTTCCAGTCCGCCGCCGCAGCAGATGCCGTTGACCGCGCAGACCACCGGCTTGTTGAGGTTCGGCAGCTCCTGCAGGCCGCCAAAACCCCCGACCCCGTAGTCGCCATCGACCGCATCACCCGCTGCTGCCGCCTTGAGGTCCCAGCCGGGGCAGAAGAACTTCTCGCCGGCGGCGCGCAGGATACACACGCGCAGGTCGCCGTCGTCGCGGAATGCGCGGAACATCAGCCCCATCATGCGGCTCGTCGCCAGGTCGATCGCATTGGCCTTGCCGCGCGCGAGTGTCACCTCGAGGATCGCGCCCTCGCGCCGGGTCAGGATCGGGCCTTGGGTCAGCATCGTCATCTCAGCCATCACAGTGCCTTTCGTACCAATGCATCGACCGCGACCGCACCCTCGGCGCGCACCACGATCGGGTTGATTTCAATTTCTTCCAGGTCGGTGCGCGCGAGCATCAGCGCACCCAGGCTCACCGCCACGGCCGCGACCGCGGCCATGTCGGCCTTGGCCCGGGCGCGGTAACCGTCGAGCAACGGCCACAGCCGCAGCCGCTGCATCGCCGCCAGCATCTCGTCCGCCGTCGCCGGCAGTATCAGCGTCACCGTATCGGCCAGCAGCTCGGCCGTCACACCACCCATGCCCAGCGTCAGGCTGACGCCGTAAACCGGATCGCGGCGCAGCCCCAGCAGGATTTCGGCCACGGCGCCGGTGACCATCTCCTCGGCCAGGTAACCGGTCGCGCCCGCCATTTCCGGCTGCCCCTGCAGCGACATCAGGCCCAGGCGCACCGCGCCGGCCTCGGTCTTGTGGGCAAAACCGAGGCCCTTGAGCGCGAGCGGTGCAGTGAGGGCCCGGGCCATTTCCTGCAACCCGGCCAGCGTCGTCGCCGCGACCGAGCGCGGCACGGCCACACCCGCACTGGCCAGCAGCGCCTTGCCCTCGGCTTCGGACAGTGTCACCGTTGGGCGCGGCGCGACGGCCGCAGCCGGCCGCCAACCTGTGGCCCCGGGGGGCGTCTGCGCCGCCCGGATCGCGCCCAGCGCGGTTTCCAGCCCCAGCAGCGGCGTGACGCCCTGCGCCATCAGCGCCTCAGCGCGCTCCTCGGAGAAGTTCTCGGGCAGCGACGCCACCGGGAATGCCGGCTTGCCGGTGGCCCGTGCCGCGGCAACGATGGCATCCAGCGCCGGCTGGAACGACGACGGGTCACACCGGTCCGCTCGCGGCGGGTCGATCAGGTAGATGCCCGCGTCGTAGTCCCGCAGCATGGTGGTGAAGACCGCCGTCGTGCGCCCCCGGTCACCCCAGATGAAGGTGTGGTAGTCCAGCGGGTTGGCGATGGCCACGATCGGCCCGAGGATGGCGCCCAGCCGTTCCCGTGTGTCCTGGCTCGGCGGCTCGAAGTCGAGCCCCAAGGGTGCGGCCAGGTCCGCGACCAGGCCCGCCTCGCCGCCCGAACAGGACAAGGAACAGATCCGCCGCCCGATCTGCGGCCCGTGGGTGTGGAATATCTTCAGCGTTTCGATGAGTTCCGCCAACGTGTCGACCTCGGCCACGCCGGCCTGACGCAGAAAGGCGCTCGACGCTGCGCCGCCACCCGCCAGTGCGGCGGTATGCGAGGCGGCCGCACTGCGCGAGAGCGCGGTCTTGCCCGACTTCAGGCAAACGACGCCTTTGCCCGCTGCCCGCGCCGCCTGCGCCACAGCGACAAAAGCCGGCGCATCGTCGATGCCCTCGACGTACATGCCAATGGCAGTCACACGCTCGTCCGCCAGCAGGGCAGCGGCCAGGTCTGCGAGTCCGACCTGCGCGGCGTTGCCCAGGCAGGCGACATAAGCGACGGGAAGTCCGCGTACCTGCATCGTCAGGTTGATGACGATGTTGGACGACTGGCTCAGCAGCGCCACCCCCTTGTCCACGCGCCGCCCGCCATGCTGGTCGGGCCAGAGCAGCGCGCCGTCGAGGTAGTTGATGATCCCGTAACAGTTCGGCCCGA